>CAIWXG010000370.1 GCA_903916555.1 uncultured Bacteroidota bacterium | reverse complement strand
CCGATCTTGGTGCACCTATTTGCTGTGCGAATCAGGAACAACTAACTGGTAACGTTGTATAATCCGGTTATTTGTTGGCTTAGGTTTATACTTTGTTTATGGTTTTTGGAATTCTAAATTAACTGCCAAGAATAAAAAATAATTAAATGTAATTTAATGTACAATTATATATTGTATTAATTCATTTAGATATTGGTATATACAATTTTAAGACACCAACAGAATTCTTAAATAACAATATAACATTAAATAATGCAGCACTATTAAACTAACTTTGCCTATCTACAAATATATGAGCCAAAATAAAAGTAGTAAATCTCTAAATGATGTACATGGGTCTGTTTCTGTTGCAGAAAATGCCGGTAAATTCAGAAAGATTTTTGCCTTTTTCGGACCTGCTTACATGATAAGTGTAGGTTATATGGACCCTGGTAACTGGGCTACCGATATTGAGGGCGGTAGCAAATTTGGGTATTCTTTAATTTGGGTATTGCTGGTAAGTAATTTAATTGCACTTTTATTACAATCATTAAGTGCAAGGTTAGGCATTGTGCGAGGTAAAGATTTGGCACAATGTAGTAGAGAAATGTACCCTCCGGCAGTTAATTTTTCTTTATATATACTAGCTGAAATAGCTATTGCAGCATGCGATTTAGCAGAGGTTTTAGGTATGGCTATAGGTTTAAATCTATTGTTTGGTTTCCCTTTAATTTGGGGGGTAGTTGTTACTGTATTTGATGCTATCTTATTAATTTATTTACAAAAGTTGGGTATCCGCAAATTAGAAGCATTTATAATAGGGTTAATTTCTGTAATTGGCGGTTGTTTTATGATTGAATTATTTTTAGCTAAGCCTGCATTAGGCGAAGTAGTAAAAGGTTTCGCCCCGGTTTTGCCAAATAAAGAAGCATTATATATAGCAATTGGAATAATTGGGGCTACTGTAATGCCTCACAACCTTTATTTACATTCTGCCTTAGTGCAAACCAGAAAAATAAAACAGGATAACTCTTCCATTAAAAAAGCCATCTTTTTTAATACATTAGACAGTACAATTGCATTAAATATAGCTTTTTTTGTAAACATGGCAATATTAGTTCTTGCAGGAGCAGCTTTTTTTGGTAGTGGAAATAATAGTGTAGCCAATTTGCAAGATGCACATAAATTACTCGCACCTTTATTAGGTAGCAAGTGGGCATCTATTTTGTTTGCAATAGCATTGATTGCTGCCGGTCAAAGCTCTACTATAACAGGCACTATGGCCGGTCAGGTAGTTATGGAAGGTTATTTAAGATTAAGAATCAACCCTGTAATTAGAAGATTGCTAACAAGATTACTTGCCATTATACCGGCTTTGCTTGTTATGTTATTCTGGGGTAAAAGTGATGCTACAATTGAGCAAATGCTTGTTTTTAGTCAGGTTTTGTTAAGCATGCAATTAGCCTTTGCCGTAATACCACTTATACATTTTGTAAGTAATAAAACAAAAATGGGCGTTTTTTCTATTAATTTAGCTACAAAAATAGTTTCATGGCTTGTTGCTGTTTTTATTTTGATATTAAATGGTAATTTGTTATATCAAACTGTTATAGATTGGCTCGGTAAAATTGGAAATATATGGGGACAAAGTGTATTACTTTTAATAATAGCAGGTATTATTATATTATTGTTTATTACAGTGTTTTACCCATTAGTATTATTGCGAAAAGAGCATAGTATTAATATGCATGTTACAAATACTCACAATCTATTGAGTAGTAATGTAGTAAAACCATTTCATAAAATAGCTCTGGCATTAGATTACAGCGAGCATGACCAGAAAATATTTCAATATGCACTGCAAGTGGCAAGAAAAGACACTATATTTATTTTAATACATGTTGTAGAAAGTGTGTCGGCTACTATGATGGAAAATGAAGCAGATGATTATGAAACTCGTAAAGATGAGGACATATTAAATGAATACATTAAAGTTATGGCTTCAACCGGTTATGAAGTGCAAGGAATATTAGGTTTTAGAAAAAGAACAGATGAAATAGCAAGAATTGTAAAAGAAACAAATACAGATTTACTGATAATAGGCAGTCATGGTCATAAAACATTTAAAGACTGGTTGTTTGGCGAAACAATCAATTCAGTAAGGCACATGATAGATATACCGGTATTTATTGCCAGATAAAATCTATTTTATAAATTCCCCGGTTTTAGCAATCACTTAAACTGATAGGTATTTGCACCGCAAGCCCACCCTCTGCTGTTTCTTTATATTTATGGTTCATGTCTAATGCTGTTTCCCACATTGTTTTTACAACATCATCAAGTGTTATTCTTGCATTTTCAGGGTTACTGTGCAATGCTAATTGTGCTGCTGTAATAGCTTTTATAGCACCCATTGAGTTTCTTTCTATGCAGGGTACTTGCACTAAGCCTGCAACCGGGTCGCAGGTAAGCCCTAAATGGTGTTCCATAGCTATTTCGGCAGCCATAAGGCATTGCCTTACACTGCCACCCAATACAGCAGTAAGTCCTGCCGCAGCCATAGACGAAGAAACACCTATCTCAGCTTGACAACCACCCATTGCTGCCGACAATGTTGCCCCTTTTTTAAAGATACTGCCAATTTCAGAGGCAGTTAATAGGAATTTAATGATTTTTTCATTGTCAAATCCATCACAAAAAGAAATAAAGTATTGTAAAACTGCCGGTACAACTCCGGCAGCACCGTTTGTAGGGGCAGTTACAACTCTACTGAAAGAGGCATTTTCTTCATTAACTGCCAAAGCAAAGCAGGTTACCCAATCAAGTGTAGTTTTAAAAGAATTACCGGTATTGTGTATTATTTTGCACCATTCCTCGTAATTATTATATACATTACCATTAGTATATTTTTGATTTAATTCCGCAGCACGCCGGGTTACATTTAAGCCACCCGGCAATATGCCTGAAATATGTACCCCACGGTAAATACAATTACGCATGGCTTCATAAATTTTCAATACACCTTGTTTCGTATCATCAATACTTCGCCAAGCCTTCTCGTTTTCCATTACTACATCAGCAATATCTAATCCTGATTTTTCACATGCATTCAGTAAGTCTATTTCATTTTCAATAGGGTAGGGTAGTATTACTTGATGACTTCCGCTGCTGCCTTCACCTTCTTTTACTACAAAGCCCCCACCTATAGAATAAAACGTTTCTGCTATCTCGTCTCCATTTTTTAACTGTGCTAAAAAGGTTAATGCATTCGGATGAAATGGCAAACTTTCGGTATATAAAAAAATAATGTCGGTATCAGTATCAAAATTAATTTCTACTTGTTTATTAAGTATTATTTTTTTTGTGTTTTGAATGTTTTCAATACTTGGGGTTATTTGATTCACATCAAAAGTTACCGGGTCTTCGCCACATAAACCTAAAATGACTGCAACATCGGTACCATGACCTTTTCCTGTTTTTGCCAAAGAACCATATAATAATATTTTTACACTAATAATAGTTTCAATCCCTTTTGAATTGAGTGTATCTAAAAATCGTTTTGCTGCCATCCAAGGACCTAACGTATGCGAACTACTTGGACCAATACCTATTTTAAAAATATCAAATACTGAAATACTTTCTTGTTTCATTAAATAATTATAATTATGTAATATTATATTTTCTAACGGCAAAGGTAGGTATTGTACCAAATTAAACTTACAAAGCTGTGTTAAGTATTAATGTTTTGTATATTATATGGTAAAGCAGATTAAATTAAATAAAAAAATAATTTTTTAATTGTTTTATCCATTTGCAACAATTTGTCTTACTCCTTCCTGATAGCTTGTTGGTATAAAGTTGAAATATTTTTCAAATTTTGAAGAATCAAAAATGTAATCTCTGTCATATTGATACATCATTTCAGGCATTTCTCGCATTAAAGGCATAAATATGCCAAGTAATTTTAGCATAAATAGGGGTAGCACCATTACTTTTTTATCGGTTTTCATTTCTTTATTAAAAAGTGCAATCATTTCATTGCCTGTCAATACATTCTTATCTGTCGGTAAGTGCCATACTGCATTATATGCTTCATTTGTGTTGCCAAGCATAGCAGTTGCTTTTGCCGCATCGGGGGTATAAATAAATGAGTGTTTTTTATTGGCATCTATTAACCAATTAGGACGTTTACCGTTTTTTATATTTTTATACACTGTTTCGGTAAGTACACTATTATTTGTGTTTGGTCCGTAAAAATCTGGAGCCCTAGCTATTAATGCAGTCAAGCTACCGTCTGCAACTTTGTTTAATAACATTTCTGCTATTTGTTTCCGAACCTCACCTTTTTTACTTGGAGGATTAATTTTTGCATTTTCTGTAATAAAACCCATGCAGCTACTATCATACGGATAAATATTATCGAAAAATACTAATTTGGCATTATGTTTAATACATGCGTCAATGGTTGCCTGCATTAATTTTGGCCATTTTTCTTGCCATGTTTTAAGTACATATTCAAAGCCTACAACTAAATAGACAATAGAAGAACCAGCTATTGCATTTTCTACCTGCATAGGGTCTGTTAAATCGGCTGGGAATAGCTCATCGCTATCATTTATTCTTTTAGGGTTTCTACTTACCAATCTTATTTCATTGGTATATGTTTTTAGTTCTTTAGCTAATAAAGTACCAATAGTTCCATTTGCGCCTAATATTGTTTGTAAAGCCATGAGATGTAATTTTTAATCAAAATTAGGCTCATTAATAGTTCTGCATCTTAACTTAAGTTAAGAAATGAAAAAATGAATTTGTAATTTTATTTTCAGTAAATTTTGAAAGTTCAGAAAATCTTATTATCTTTGCTGTATGAAATTAGAAGAAGCCAAATTACAATTTATACAGAATTGGGGTGTATTAGGTACCGGGTGGGGTATAAACAGAACAATGGCACAAATACATGCTTTGCTTTTAGTATCTCAAGAGCCTTTAAGTGCTGATGATATAATGAATGAATTACAAATAAGCAGAGGAAATACAAACATGAATGTTCGTGAATTAATGGATTGGGGTATTGTAGAAAAAATATTGAAACCAGGCGAACGTAAAGAGTTTTTTGTTGCTGAAAAAGATATTTGGAAAGTGGCAATGCGCATAATAAAAGAAAGGAAACGTAAAGAGGTAGAACCAATAATTAAAGTGCTTGGCGAGCTTAAAGAAATTGAAGGGGATAAAAGTGATAAAGAAACACAACAATTTATTGAAACAATTGAAAATATACAAAAATTTGCTCAACAAGCAAGTAAAGGAGTTGACGGAATGGTTAAAATGGATGAAAATTGGTTTACAGGTACAATTCTCAAACTTTTTAAATAAAATAGAAAAAGCCGTATTACGGTTTTTTTCGGATAATTATATTTCAAAAATTTCTGAAAATTCTAATAATATAATAATTTATGAATCATATACATGCTCCGCCTAAAAATTGTCATTTTTTGATTTTAGTTTATAAGGTCATTTATTTATACTCTTTTTATTATTAACCACAATTAAATATTATTTTATGAATTACGTAGTATTGCTTTATGCATTATATATTTTAATAACAATTGCTCTCACAATTTGGGTAGCACGTACTTTGTTCAAAAATGGAAAAGTATTTCTAATAGACATTTTTCATGGTAATAAAGAATTAGCCGATGCGGTAAATAACTTACTTCTAGTAGGTTTTTATCTGGTAAATGTTGGCTATGCCGTTTTTACTTTAAAAGTATCTGTGTGGATAACAACAACGGTATCACTAATAGAAGAGTTAAGTTTAAAAGTTGGAGCAATAATTTTGATATTGGGTTGTATGCATTTTCTAAATATGTTTATCTTCTTTAATCTTCGCAAAAGAGCTATGGCAGATAAAAGAAGGGGCTTTAATGATTATACACCAGACCCGCAAAGTATAAAATTTACTGAAAAAGATTATAGAATAAACACAGAAAATAGATAGCTATGAAATTATGGATAAGACGTATTGATTTTTATGCACAATTGGCAGGTTTTATCCTGCCAATTGTTAAATTTATTGTATTAAATAGTTTACTACATTTATTAAGATACGATATTAGGTTTGCTATAATACAATTTATTTTTAATGTTCTTCCTATTATTTGTTGCATACAATTATTAAGTATATTATTGAATCTATTTTTCTTTAAAAGACAATACATTTCAAGAAATAGATTGGTAATTAGTATTGTATATATATTATATTTGCCTTTAGTATTTTTGTCATATTATTTTGAATGGACTTTTCTTCTTAATTTTTTAATTTCTTTTCTATATATAATATCCGGAATTACGATTTTCGCATATTTACATCTTACTTACATAGAATTTTTAAAAGTAAAAAAGTTAGTAATGCGAAAATATTATTTGGAAAGCGTATAGGTAGCAATAAGAGTTTAAATTTTAAATAAAGGAAAATAAAAAGCAAATACAAAAAATTGATACCAATATAATATAAAGAATACAAGGCTCTGAATTTTGTAGATTACATTTGCTTAAAATCAAAAAAATATGAAACGTAACGCAACAGCCGTTTGGAATGGCAGTGGTAAAGAAGGTAATGGACACTTAACCACACAAAGTACAACACTTAATAAAACACAATATTCCTATAATAGCAGATTTGCTGAAGGAATAGGCACTAATCCTGAAGAATTGGTTGCTGCTGCACATGCAGGATGTTTTACTATGAAATTATCTTTTATTCTGGGTGCCGCTGGTTTTACTCCTGATGAAGTACAAACCAAATGTGAAATAAACTTAGAAAACGGTACTATTACTAACAGTAATTTAATAGTTACTGCTAAAGTACCCGGTATTACAGAAGAAAAATTTCAGGAATGTGCTACAGAAGCAAAAAATAATTGTCTTATTTCTGTACTTTATAATTGCGAAAAAACAATGGTTGCAACTTTAGCTTAGGAACTATTATTAACTGTAAGAAATATTCTTATAGAAAATTACCGCTCTAATCATTTGGAGCGGTTTTTTTTTTGA
The DNA here is from genome assembly GCA_903916555.1 of uncultured Bacteroidota bacterium. Lineage (GTDB taxonomy): Bacteria > Bacteroidota > Bacteroidia > Chitinophagales > Chitinophagaceae > CAIYTT01. The sequence continues at coordinate 3,368 of CAIWXG010000370.1, read as the reverse complement.
AAAAAAATCAAAATAAATTCAAAAAATAGTTGTGGATATAAAATATTTTATAACTTTGAAGTGTTTATTATCAATGAGATAGATTTTGTTTCATTCATAGTAAATAATAATTGTTTTTATTTTTAACACATTTTATTTTTTTTATGAAAAAAAACAATGTTTTGTTTATCTCAAGATTAATTATTTTGACATCTGTCTCAATATTTGTTATTTCTTCATGCCATAAACCTGCAACTACCGAAGATACCGGTTATGCAACAGAACAATTTACATCTGAAAAAACATTTAATGATGTACAAACAATTGCAGACCAGGCTTCAAATTTAACTTCAAGCGGCAGTTTAAATTATCGTACTTCAGGTACAACATTCGGGCCTTGTGCTACCGTTACAAAAACACCCGGAAATATAGTTATTGATTTTGGAAATACTGATTGCACTTGTTTGGATGGTAGAACTAGAAGAGGTAAAATATTAATAACCTATACAGGTAAATATGGTGATAGTGGTTCGATACATTCGATTACTTTCGATAATTTCTATCAAAATGACAATAAAGTAACTGGTACTAAAACAGTTACTAATTTGGGACATAATGCTTTAGGGCAGCCTTATTTTAATGTTTCTGTTACAGGTTCGGTAACACTTGCAGGTGGTGGTACGGTTTATGCAGATTGGACAAGAGTTCGTACTTGGACTAACGGTTATAATACCCCAACAGATTGCAGTGATGATGTATATAGTATTTCAGGCAGTGGAAAAATTACTCGTGCTAACGGTACAATTGTTAGTGTAAATATTTCTACAGCAACACCATTAATCGTTGCCCATAATTGTAAATGGATTGAAGCAGGAACAATAATTTTTACACTTCCTAATGGCTTAAATAGAACATTAGATTATGGTGAAACACCTAATTGCGATAATTTAGCAGTTGTAACTTTAGCAAATGGTAAAACCAAAAATATTACTTTACCATAAAAAATGATAATTACATGTATAATAAAGGCGGATATTTAGCTCCGCCTTTTTTTATTTTTAATAAAATTGTTGCAACATAAATTGGTGTTCGTATATTAGCGTCAAAATTGTTTTTTTTAAGAAAAAGAGCCAAAATAATTAATTTATGAATTGTATTTTGAAAATGAATAAGCGTGTTTTTTTTGTAGTGATTGCTGTAGTATTATTTGCAGCATCTTGCAAGCAGGACAAAAGTAACGGTTTAACGGATGTGGATGATAACGGTGGTTATGCATCGGACGCATCACGAATAGAACTGATAAATAATGATATTATTTCTATTTCTGACGCTGCCTGTTTTAATTATAATGGTGCTTTTTTACGTACAACAGGTGTTATTGGTACTTGTGCAATTGTTGCAACTGATACCGCAAGTCTTCCACACCGTATTCATATAAGTTTTGGTGCAACCGACTGTGTATGTCTTGATGGAAAAAAACGTAGAGGTAATATAATTATAACCTATAATGGACATTATATAGATACAGGTTCTGTACATACTGTTTCTTTCGAAAATTATTACCAAGATGATATTCAAATATTAGGCAAAATTAATTTTACTAGGGTAGATACTACAATTATTGGCAATTGGTATTATTTAGTATCAGTTGATGATTCTCTTAATCCTGCCCCTAATCAATATATTGGTTGGAAGGGTACTTTATTGAGACGATGGATTGCTGGTGCAGCAACAGGAGATAGAAACGATGATGTGCTATCTATTTCTGGTAATGCAACACTTACAAGAGCAAATTTGCATCAATTCGGTTTTAATATTGCTACTCCATTGAAATTTTCACTCGGTATTAATGGTTGTTACTATTGCCAATCGGGTGTGGTTAATGTTGCAGGCTATAATGGCCCAAGAGTTCTTAATTACGGTAATGGTTCTTGCGACAATCAGGCACAATTAAATATTGGTTTAGTACCTTACCAGATTTTTTTAACACAATAAACTAGACAAGATGTCTAAATAAAATAGACCTGAGTATTTTACTCAGGTCTATTTTATTTAGACATCTCATTCTTATTTTTCACAAAGTTCAATTGGCAAGTTATCGGGGTCATTAAAAAAAGTAAAGCGTTTACCGTTTGTAGTGTTTATTCTAACCGGTTCGCAATGAATTTTATTGTTATATAAAAAGCGAATACTCTCATCTAAGTTAGCTACTTCAAAAGCAATGTGTCTTAATCCTGTTGCTTCTGGAAAAGATAATCTATCAGGCGGATTGGGAAAAGAAAAAAGCTCAATAATATAATTTCCATTTAATGCAAGTTCTATTTTATTAGAATTTCTTTCGTCCCTATATTCTTCGTCAAGTATTTCAAATCCTAAAATAGTTGTGTAAAAAGACTTAGACAATTCGTAGTTTGAACAAATAATAGCAATATGCTGCACTTTTAATAATTGTAACATTTTAAATACTATTTGAACATTTTTTTTTCTTCATCAGGTAAATTATCATATTCCTCTTTAAGAACCCCAACTAATTCCGATGCGCCAATACCCCTTATTTCAACTTTTTTTATGAGAAACATTTCTTGAATAAAATCATTAACCCCTTTAAAATTGACTCCTCTTTTAGAAAAACAAAATGACAAAAGGCTCATTTTTTGCAAGCGGGAAGCCATATTGATACATGCACCAATGTAGTCGTTGCCATTACCTACGCTATAAACTATACCTCTTGCAACACCACATCTTAATTTTACCGGAGGCGAAATGATATATTCCGAAATGTTATTTACAAACTCGTTTGCGTATTGATAACAGATGAAATTGAGCGATACGATAACATTACATACTTCTTCGGCGCCCATATTTTCGGTATCCCAAATAAATAAGATACCATCGCCCATAAATTTGCAAAAAAATGGAAGTTTAGAATAGGTTTTATAACCATATTCATACTTTTCTTTTATTACGCTTTCTCTTAATTCATTAAAAATCCATTTTAAAAAAATACTTAGAAATTCCGGAACTTGTAATTGCGGGTCTATTTGATTGCAAAATATGGTGAAACTCTCTAAATCAAAAATAGCAACAAGTGCATTAATAGGTTTAGAAATACTTGTAATATCACCTAATTCTAAAATACTTTCATCAAATGTTTCAAAAGATTCTTTTAAATAGATAGGTGAGTCATCATTATTTTCATATTTAATGTCAACTAACTTCAACTCCTTCATATCAAATCTACCCATAGTAGTGCTAATTAACCGCAAAATTATGAATTTATAGAGCTTTATGCCTTAAAAATTAAGAAAATTATGTTAAACCCTTATTTTTAGCCACTTTTTTGATGAAAATTGCATGAAAGTTGTATGATTAATATAAATAATTAATAT
>CAIWXG010000369.1 GCA_903916555.1 uncultured Bacteroidota bacterium | reverse complement strand
TGCAAAGATAGGAATCATTTTATTGCTACCAAATCTATTTTACTTTTTTTGTAAAAAAAGTTTGTTATGTGGCTTACAGTAAGGCTAATAGCTTTAATATTTTTAATTTACATCAAATAAATACTCCTTTTTGATGGTTTTAAGGAACATTTTTTACAATCGCCCCTACCCTATTGTTTAATTATTTTTCTTTGCTCCATGCCATTTACATTAAGTATATAGACTCCTTTAGGCAAATTTCTTAGGTCTAAATTCGCAATCCGGTCTTTTAAATTCTTATTAAATACGGTTTCGCCTAAAACATTATAAATAACAACATTACCAATTTCATTATTTGCCTTCAAATTAAGTACATCGTAAAATGGATTAGGAGAAATGACTAAATTAGTACCTATACTTTTTGTAGGTACTAACACACCCGGAATACCGCAAGTACCGGTTGTTAAGTTTATAGAATTTGAAGCATCGTTATAACACCTTATACTATCTTGTAATTGATAACTATCATCTAAAAAGCTTACAAAAGTTAAACATCTTGGTATTAGCCCTTCACTTATACCACCAATTTTTTCTGCATACCGTCCTATTGTGTCAGAATAATTAGGACCATAACTGTAAACATAATTTGTAGCCCTATTACCAAACGAACGGGTATAAATTGTTTTTAAATGTGCTGTGTCATATAAAACCGTTCTCACAGAATCTACAATAAACGAGAAGGTTGAATCTGCACTAACATGGTGCAGTCCATCAATTTCTGTGGGTAATATTGGTAAACGAACGGAATCACCATCAATTACATTAAACACATATAAAGGAGTAAACCTATTAAAATAGTAGTTATAAACAAAAACAGTATCCGTATTATTATATAAATATAAAGTAGGTAAATCGTGAACAGTTAAGCCGGCAGAAAACAAAGAGCGGGCTTCCCTTTTTACAATTCTGCAATTGATGCCGTGTATTAATGTATCACCTGCATTATAGCTTTAGAATAGTCCATAAGGCATATTATGATACCATTCTGCACCTGTAGGTGCAAAAGTTGTTTGTGCTACTATACCATTAGTAAATAATATAAATACAAGAGCGAACAATTTAAATGTAGATTTCATAACTAATCCATTTTTACAAAACAAATATATTCTTTTATTTTTTCACAACCAAAGTAATTTGTATAAATATTTTTTGTTTTTTGAATGCAAACTTCAATATTTGTAAATATTTATTAGGCATACTTTTTGAATACATTTTCTATAATGAAAAAATTAAAACTGAGAAAATATACAATACTACTTTTATTTTGCTTTTTTTATAATGTTAGTAATGCACAAACAATAAAACTAACCGAAGCTACACACCAAGGTTGGAGCGGAGGTAATGCCGGCCGATATGGTGCTAAATATTACTTTACAATACTGTGTAAAGATTTTAAAGAAGAGCCTAAGCTTGATAAAATATGGATAGAAAATAGTCAATTTAATTTAGTTGTAAGAGACAGTATTGAAATTTATGGAAATGTAAAACGAAGTAAAAGAAATAATACCTTGCAATATACCATTACTGTTGGCACAGCACATGATGAGTATGCAGAAAAAAACTTTCCTAAAAATAATAACCAAAAGCAGGAAAAAGAACCAAAGCCACCGATAAAGTTTTCAGGTTTAGCCCTTATAAGCTACCATTACAAAGGAGTTGAAAAATACTTTATCATCAATAAAACACTTACTGAATTAGAGCCTATAAATTATCCATAAAAGTTATGATAGAGAAAAATAAATAAAAATAAAAATGCTACAGAATCTTGTTTATATTCTTATTTAGCAAATGAAGTATAAAACCCTATCTTTGCAACACTTTTATATATGCAAAACATTCGCAATTTCTGTATTATAGCTCATATAGACCATGGCAAAAGTACCCTTGCCGACAGATTACTTGAATTTACAAAAACAATATCATCGCGTGATATGCAAGCCCAAGTGCTTGATGACATGGATTTGGAACGTGAAAAAGGTATTACCATTAAAAGCCATGCTATACAGATGGACTATGTTTATAATGGTGAAAAATACACACTTAATCTTATAGATACTCCCGGACACGTAGATTTTTCTTACGAGGTATCAAGAGCTTTAGCAGCTTGCGAAGGTGCTTTGCTTTTAGTAGATGCTTCGCAAGGCATACAAGCACAAACTATAAGTAACCTTTATCTTGCTTTAGATAATGATTTGGAAATTGTACCTGTTATCAATAAAATTGATATGGATGGTGCTATGATTCCAGAGGTTACAGACCAAATTGTAGATTTAATAGGCTGTAAACCAGAAGACATTGTTTTGGCGAGTGGTAAAACAGGTATAGGCATTGAGGAAATACTGGCAGCAGTAATAGCAAGAATTCCTGCACCGAAAGGAAACCCTGAAGCCCCGTTGCAAGCAGTAATTTTTGATAGTGTTTTCAACTCTTTTAGAGGTATTATTGCTTATTTCAGGGTGTTTAACGGTACACTAAGAAAGAATGATAAAATACGATTTATACATACGGATGCTGAATATAATGCTGATGAAGTAGGTATAATGAAATTAGCACTAACACCAAAACCGGAAGTAAGAGCCGGAGATGTAGGATATATAATTACAGGTATTAAGACTGCACGAGATGTAAAAGTTGGTGATACTATTACTACCATTGCCAACCCTACAACCGATGCCGTCCGAGGCTTCCAGGAAGTAAAACCGATGGTATTTGCAGGTATTTTCCCTGTGGAAACAGATGATTTTGAAGACCTGCGAGATTGCATGGAAAAATTGCAGCTTAATGACGCATCACTAACCTACGAACCTGAAACATCTCAAGCATTAGGCTTTGGTTTTAGATGCGGCTTTTTAGGTATGCTGCACATGGAAATTATTCAAGAACGCTTGGAAAGAGAATTTAATCAAACAGTTATTACTACTGTTCCCAACGTTAGTTTTCATGCTTATCTAACTAAAGATAAAACAAAAACGGTTATAGTAAATAATCCGAGTGAAATGCCTGACCCTAGTCGGATAGACAGGATTGAAGAACCCTTTATACGCGCACAAATTATTACTTTGCCCGATTATATTGGTAATATTATGAGTTTGTGCTTAGGCAAAAGAGGGATTTTAATAAATCAACATTATTTAACCCCTACCAGAGTTGAACTTATTTTTGAAATACCGCTTACCGAAATCGTATTTGATTTTTATGATAAACTAAAATCTTGTACGAGAGGCTATGCTTCTTTTGATTACAATCCATTAGATTATCGTGAAAGTGATATTTGTAAAATGGATATTTTACTTAATGGCGATCCGTTAGATGCATTAAGTGCATTAATACATAGAAGCAGAGCACAAGATTTTGGCAGAAAATTATGTGCCAAACTTAAAGATTTATTACCTAAACAACAATTTGTAATAGCCATACAAGCAGCACTTGGAGCAAAAATTGTAGCAAGGGAAACCATTTCGGCTATGCGAAAAGATGTAACTGCAAAATGTTATGGCGGAGACATAAGCCGGAAAAGAAAATTATTAGAAAAACAAAAAGAAGGTAAAAAGCGAATGAGGCAAATAGGTAATGTTGAAGTACCTCAAGAAGCATTTTTAGCTGTTTTGAAATTAGATGAATAAAAGATTCATCTAATTTCAAAAACTCAACAGCTCTAATTTTTCAAAATAACTAATTTTTCAGTTCTAAAACTTACCTATTTAAACCATTAACTCCTTAACTTTGCTAATATGTCTTTACAAAAGATTATAATAGCTATTGATGGCTATTCATCGTGTGGAAAAAGTACACTTGCTAATGAGCTTGCTAAAAGGCTAAAATATAATTATATAGATAGTGGTGCTATGTATAGAGCTGTTACACTCTACTTTTTGCGTAACAATATTGATTTTACTGACCATGGTGAAATCTTAAATGCAATTGCAAATATTCATCTTACTTTTCAATTTAATGAACTAAATAAGCAATCAGAGATATGTTTAAATGACGAGAATGTAGCATCATTGGTTAGAGATATGCTCGTTTCGGAAAAAGTAAGTGAAGTAGCTGCCATAAGGGAAGTACGTTCTTTTGCCGTAGCCCAGCAAAAACGTATGGGTAAAAAAAAGGGAATAATTATGGACGGAAGAGATATTGGTACTACCGTTTTCCCAGAAGCAGAATTAAAAATATTTATGACTGCCGAACCCGAAATTAGAGTAATGAGGCGTTTTAAAGAAATGTATGCTAAAAATGAGCATATAACTATTGACGAAATACGACATAATTTAGAACTGAGAGATTATATTGATACCACCCGAGATGAAAGTCCTTTAAAGCAGGCTGGCGATGCAATATTATTAGATAATAGCAACCTTAACAAAGAAGAACAATTAAATATTGTTATGGAATGGGTAAAACAAAAAACTGTAAATCAACTTATATAATATAGATACCAAAAATTCCCTTATGAATTTTTATAGCTTATAATTTTTATGAAAACTATTACCACCTAACCAAATTCTGCAATTACTTTTACGGCAAAATATAAAACCATGCAAACTTTTAACGAACTAAAAAAAAGCTTAAAAATAGATTTTTCAAGTTTTAAAAAAATAAAAATAGCCTTACTATCAGATACCGCATCTCAATTGTTGCATCAGGCAATAAAAGCGTATGGTTTTTCTGTGCAAATAAATTTTGATATATATGAAGCTGAATATAATCAAATTGATTTACAGGTATTTGACCCTACTTCGGAGTTATATGAGTTTAAACCTGATTACATCTTTATAAATCGTTCTACCGAAAAATTATTAAAAGAATTTAATAAAAAGAATCTCCATCAGCAAAGTATTTACGCCGATGCAGTTATACAAACAACCCAAAAATACTATGATACAATCTCTGCCAAACTGAGGTCTAAAATCATCATAAATACTTACCCTGAAATAAACGATTCTGTTTTCGGAAACTTTGCTACTAAAATTGATTCTTCTTTTATATATCAAACAAGAAAGATTAATCTTTTATTGATGGATTTATGCCGAAAATCTAAAGATATGTTTATCTGTGATTTTGCGATTTTACAATCTGAATTAGGTTACAATTTTGTATTTGACGAAAAAATGTACATTAACGCAGATATGGTATATAATATTGATTTCCTGCCTGCAATTGCTAAAAACTTTACTGATATTATTCTAAGTATTACAGGTACTTTTAATAAATGTTTAATACTTGATTTAGATAATACAACTTGGGGTGGTATTATTGGCGATGATGGTATTGAAGGAATTCAAGTAGGCTATTTAGGTATGGGGAAAGCATTTACAGACTTACAACTTTGGGCAAAACAATTAAAACAAAGAGGTATTATTTTAGCTGTTTGCAGTAAAAATACCGAAGAAATTGCAAAAGAACCATTCCTATCTCACCCTGACATGGTATTAAGAATAGATGATATTGCCATTTTTGTTGCCAACTGGGAAACAAAAGTTGAAAATATTAGATATATACAGTCCGTTTTAAATATTGGTTTCGATTCAATGGTTTTTGTAGATGATAATCCATTTGAACGTAATATGGTAAAGTTGGCAATTCCGGATATTACCGTACCCGAATTACCTGACGACCCTGCATTATATCTTACCTACCTTAGAAGTTTAAATTTGTTTGAAACAGCATCTTTTACTGAGGAGGATGAATTAAGAACCAAACAATACCAAGAAGAAGCACAACGTAATATTTTAATGCAGCATTACGAAAATGAAGATGATTTTCTTGCAAATTTAAATATGATTTCAGTTGTTAAATCTTTTGATGATTTCAACATTCCGAGAGTTGCACAATTAACTCAGCGTTCAAACCAGTTTAATTTAAGAACAATAAGATATACAGACGAGGACATTAAAAGAATTTGTAAAAATCCGGAATATTTTACTATTTCACTTACATTAGAAGATAAATTTGGAGACCATGGGCTTATTTGTGTTATAATTCTTAAAAAAGAGAACGATAAAGATTTATTTATAGATACTTGGATTATGAGTTGTCGTGTATTAAAAAGAGGTATGGAGAATTTTACGTTACTTATGATTACTGAATTGGCTCTTAAACGGCTGCTGAGTCAT
>CAIWXG010000368.1 GCA_903916555.1 uncultured Bacteroidota bacterium | reverse complement strand
GGAAATTGGCTTGAAACAGAAAAAGCTATTGAAATAAAAGATTTACCTGATGAAGCAACCGCCTATTTAAATAAAAATTACAAAGGGGAAAAAATAAAAGAAGCTGCTAAATTGCAATTGCCTAATGGTATTATTAATTTTGAAGCAGAAGTAAAAGGTAAAGACATTATCTTTGATAATAAAGGGAAATTTATTAAGGCTAAAAAAGGCTAATTATTTTATTAATTCATTTTATGAAAACATTTTGGATGAAAAGACAATTCGTTAGTATTCTATTTATTGCATTTTATCTGTTATGTAATTCCTTACATTTATTTGCACAAGCAGAATATGAAAATGCAGAAAAAACCACTTGCGGTGGCACAGAAAGGTGGGCGGTAAAAGTATTGACAGACAGTAATGCCGCTGCGATACACTACACACCTATTACAACTACAATCTCGGCTCTTTGTGCCTTAACTACTCCAAGTGCAGGTACATCTACGCCACGTTTTATAGGCTTAGAATACACAACATACAGAGTAGTATGCAATGTAATTGCAAAACGGAATGAAACAGATAATGATTATCACTTAGAACTATCGAATGGTACAGATACAATGGTAGGCGAAATTCCAGACCCTGTTTGTTCGCAAGCAGCTCTTTCTGCACATGTAAGTGAATATATTGCTTGTCGCAATTTTGTGAATACCAATATAGGTACAGGCACGGTTTTGTCGGTAAGTATTCCTCCGGTAGTTGTAACGGGTGTTGCTTTTGTTGATATACCGCATGGTGTATCGGGTGCTGCGCCCAACAATTTAGAGCTACATCCTATTTTAGATATTCATTTTGCCGGCGGCACAGGTATTCAAAATTTCCCTGAACCATTATTGTCTGTAACAGTAACTCCAAATCCGTTTACAAACAAAATAGCAATAAAAGCATTGCTAAAAAAAGAAATTTTTTCTAATTGTTATTTTCAACTTTATGATTCTTATGCCAATAAAGTTGTAGAAACACCCATAAACGTAATAGACAAAAAAGAAATAAATACCCAGATAGATATATCTGAACTAAATAAAGGGGTTTACATTTACCGAATTATGAATAATGGAGACCTTATTTATGATGGAAAATTAGAATGTATAAAATAAATTTAAATATTAATAGTTTGAAAAAATTTGTTTTAGTTTGTTTTTTAATTTCAATAGCATCTATTTCTGTAGCTCAATCCGGCTACCATTTAGTTAATACGCTACATATACCAAGTTCCGGACGGTGGGATTACATTGCCGTTAGCCCAATAGGAGATAATTTATATGTTTCGCATCAAACACAGGTAAATATAATCAATAAAAATACCGGTGATTCAACCGGTGTTATAGCAAATACTACCGGTGTGCATGGTATTGCTTTTGCAACAGAATTTAATAAAGGCTATATTAGTAACGGTAAACTAAATAACCTTACAATATTCAACCTTAAAACGAATGAAACCATTGGGAATGTAGCTACCGGAGAAAACCCCGATGCTATTATGTATGATGATTTCACAAAAAGAATTTATGTATGTAATGGTAAAAGTAAAGATTTAACTATAATAGACCCAAAAGACAATAAAGTACTAAAAACCGTTTTTTTAGACGGCAAACCCGAAACAGCAGTAAGCAATACTACAGGGTTAATATACATAAACATAGAAGATAAAAATGAAATTGTAGTAGTAGATGCAAAAACATTCGCAATTAAAAACAGATGGAAAACAGGTAAAGGTGAAGAACCATCAGGATTAGCAATTGATACCAAAACAAAAAGACTGTTTGCAGGTTGCAGCAATAAATTATTAATTGTTATGGATGCTGCAAGCGGTAAAATAATAAAAGAATTACCAATAGGCGATGGTTGCGATGGGGTGGCTTTTGATGCAGAATTGAAATTGGTTTTCAGCTCTAATGGTGATGGCACATTAACAGTAATAAAAGAAAAATCGGCAAAAGATGTAGTGGTTTTAGAAAACGTGCAAACAAAGAAAGGGGCAAGAACTATTGCTATTGACGAACATACCCATAAAATCTATTTACCTACAGCCGATTTTGCACATACAAAAACAAAAGAATCAAGACCCGAAATGATACCGGGTTCTTTTCAGGTTCTTGTATTAGAAAAATAAAATTTGTCGTTAATATTATGAAAATATTACTTATTGAAGATGAATATTTATTACGGAAAAGTATGGTTCAATACCTTACTTCGGAGTATTATTTATGTGAATGGGCAAAAAATTATAAAGAAGCTATTGAGAAGATAGAATTATACCAATATGACTGCATAGTAGTAGATATTATGTTGCCTGACGGAAATGGGATAGATATTGTAAAAACATTGAAATTAAATAAGAGAACCGATGGCATCATCATTTTATCTGCTAAAAACGAACTGGACGATAAAATTAAAGGTCTTAATTTAGGGGCAGACGATTACCTTACCAAACCGTTTCATTTACCCGAACTTAGCACGCGTATAGCTGCCATTATAAGGCGAAAAAATATGCAGGGTAACAATAAAATGGTTTTTGAAGAGATAGAAATTGATGTGCAAGGCAAAATTGTAACAGTTGATACAAAAAATGTAATACTTACCCGTAAAGAATTTGAATTACTATTATATTTTATTATTAATAAAAACAGAGTTTTATCTAAAAACTCTATTGCACAGCATTTATGGGGCGATGATATGGATATTGTGGATAGTTATGACTTTCTATATGCACATATTAAAAACCTCAGAAAAAAATTAGTATTTGCAGGTGCAGGCGATTACTTACATAGTGTATATGGTATGGGTTACAAATTTTCAACTCACCTGTAAGCAATGAAGTTATTTACAAAATATAACAGACTTAATATTGCAACATCAATAATAACATTTATAATAGGTAGTTGCTCCTTCTATTTTTTGCTTTGTTATATTTTGCAAGTTGAGCTTGACGAGTCGCTTAAAGCCGAGCAGCAGGAAATAAGCGGCTATGTAAGAACACATAATCAACTACCCGAAATTGTACCTACAAATGAAGAAATAACAACTTATGCATTAAGTGATAGAATAATTGAAACCAAATTTCTAAAAGTAACAAAAACTGTAAAAAACAGTACCGAAGAGTGGCGAGAATTACAATTCGGCATACATGCTAATGGTGTTAATTATTTGGTAACTGTTGATAAACCTATGGCAGAATCGGAGGATTTATTGCAACTAATAATTGTAATTACAATAGCAATGATTGCCTTGATATTACTAATAAACTATTTTGCAAACAGACTGCTTATAAAAAAGTTATGGAATCCTTTTTATCAAACCATCCATAAAATTAAAAATTACCAAATTACCGATGGCAATAGCCTAAGCCTAAAAAGTGAAAATATTGATGAATTTGAACTGCTGAACCAAACTATTACCGGCTTGGTAGATAGATTGCAAAAAGACTATTTAGTACTAAAAAACTTTACAGGTAAGGCAGCCCACGAAATGCAAACACCATTGGCGGTAATAAGTTTAAGGTTAGATGCCTTGATGCAAAATGAAGCTATTTTAAAACAAAATGCTGAAAATATAACAGATATAGAAAAATCTGTACGTAAATTATCCAAATTGCACCAATCCTTATTACTACTTACTAAAGTAGAGAATAAACAGTTTCAGCTAAATGAAGAAGTACTATTAGATACCATAATACAAGAAAAATGCAAGGAACTGGCTGACTTGACAGATGTAATGCAGTTAAATATAAAATTAGATATAATGCCTGTAAAGCTTCTGTTTCATAAACATCTGGCAGAAATAGTTGTTGGTAACCTATTAAATAATGCCATAAGGTACAATATTGAAAACGGACAACTGATAATAGAATTGACAAAAACAGAGCTACTTATTTCTAATACATCCATAAACCCTGCATTAGATGAAAACAATATATTCGTAAGGTTTTACAGGCATACCAATAATATGGACGGTAATGGCTTAGGGCTATCCATAGTAAAAGAAATTACCGAGTTTGCCGGCTTTAGTATAAGCTACTATTATGCCGAAAATAAGCATACTTTTAAGGTGGTGTTTTAATGTAAAGTGTAATGTTTTGTTGCCAAATGCTCTTACTCCACTGAAAAAGGGGCTACATTGCGAAAAGACGATCTTTAATTGAGCATTGAAAAATCACGAAAAAGCCCAAACAAAGCCGTCATTTCGTAATGTAATGAAGTAGTGATTTTTATCGGTACGAAATGAAGTGGAGAAATCTGCACGGATTTAGACCTTGCTTTTTAAAGCGATAGACTACTATTTAAGAGATTTCAAAAAATATAGTCCAAAAACAAAAACGCCCCAACTTGCGTTGAGGCGTTTCTAAATGAATAGGACAGCAACCTACTCTCCCGTCCAGAAGCTATCGGGATTGTGCAGTACCATCGGTACCGATAGCATTCGGGACGGACTTAAAAAGAATTAAATCATTCGCTTCCAATGTTTCAAAAACAGCTTTTACTTCGTCATCTATTTCACTTGAATTACTTTGCTTAATAATAATATAGCATTTTTTAGCTATTTAATAAGAAATCTATAAATTTATATATGCCTTAAATAACACCTCTATTTGCCAGTATATTCTACTTGCTTACCAATAGAACTTAAACCTAATAAAGCATCTGATGTAGTAAAAATTGTTTGCAAGTGTTGTAATTCAGTATCGCATCCCTTTGCCTCATCTATTAACTTAGTAGCAATTGCAACAGCAACAGGAGCTTTCCGCTTCAAGGTTTTTACCATTTTTTCAGCTTCTTCACTTGGCATATCTGCTTTACCGTAATTGCTATCTAAAATAGATGTGGTTGTGTTATTCTTGAAAAATTGCTGAATTAGTTGCCATTTAGGGCTTAAACTTTTAGTAGAATTTGTAGGTATTGGCATATTGCCGGCTATTAATTCAAATAAATCTTCCGGCATAATTACTCTATCTATCAAACCAATTTCTGCTGCATCTTTGGCACTCAACATTTTACCGGTAAGAATAAGGTATTTAGCCATCGGCTTGCCTATTTTAGTGGCACTGCGTTGTGTGCCACCTAAACCCGGATAGATTCCTATTCCGGTTTCAGGGAACGCCATTTGTGCTTTAGGCATTGCAAGTAGTACATCGGCACATAAAGCAAGTTCTAAACCGCCACCTAATGCTAAACCATTTATTACGGCAACAACTTTTTTAGGCGATTCATCTATTTTCTTAAACACCTCTTGCCCATAAGCCGTAAACGTTTCAATATTTTTTATTTTGTTTGCCTTAATATTTTTAATAAAAAACTTAATATCTGCACCGGCAACAAAAGCTTTACCCGCACCTGTTATAAAGATAGTGTCAATAGATGCATTATTATTGGCTGTTGTAAATTGTTTATCTAATTGTTGCATTACCTCTTCATTCAATGCATTTAAATCTTCCGGTCTGTTCATGGTAATAATGGCAGTAGAACCTTTTGTTTCCAAATCAACAAATTGCATATTCCAATATTGCATGCCAATGGAAACAGGTACCTGCATTTGATATAAACCTGCAATTTTATGAACAGCAGTCCACACATTTTCTTCTTTATAATACTGCATAAGCTCAATAGGACCGCGTTTCCACTTCAATCCTATTTTTGCACCCCTATTAATATCAACTGCATTACACACCTTTTCATCAAGTAATTGCGAACAAACGAAAAACACAACACCTAACATCCTATCACTTATATTCTTTTTTACTTCTTCACTTGTATCTATATCACCCTCCAAACTCCATTGAACACCACTTAATGCTTGTTCTTTCAGTTTAGGAGCTACCGAATAAAGGCTGCCTAATCTTTCAAGTGTTTTTTGTGCATGGTAAGCCACCGGCACACCTGTTGCATTCATTAGGGCAAAAGGCCCCATACCTATGCCAAAAACATCCATACATACAGCATCTATAGTTGCTATATTAGCCACTTTCTCATGCAATAATCGTACGGATTCATTAAGCCAAGGAACAAAAAAACGGTTAACCACAAAACCATACGAGTCTTTACATATAATTGCATCTTTGCCCGAAAGCATTGAAAAAGATTTAGCAATATCAATAACATCTTGCGATGTTTTTGCACCCGGTATTATTTCTACCAACCTGTTTTTAGCTGCATGATAAAAATAATGTAAACCTATAAAGCGCTCCGGATTCATTACAGACTCTGCCAATTCGGTAACCGAGTAGGAAGATGTATTTGTGGCCAATATAGTATCTGCATTTACAATAGAACTTAATGTTTTAAACAAATCTGTTTTAGCATTAAAATCTTCAAAGATAGCTTCTACAATTAAATCGCATTTTTTTAGATCCTCCAAATTATGCGTACCGGTAATATTAGACAAATAACCATCTACCTGCACTTTAGTAAATACTTTTCGTTCTATACCCTCGGTAAGCATTTTAGTTATATTACCAATACCACGTTGCACGTATGTTTCTTCTCTGTCTGCAAGTATTACTTTAAAATTTTCTTGTGCAAATTTTTGTGTAATAGCAGCTCCCATTGTGCCTGCACCTACTACACCAACTGTTTTAATAGATTTCATATAATTAAACTTTTATAAAATTATTATTAATATATAAAGCCAATCTATTTAGATTGGCTTTATATTCATATTAAATTAATTATTACTCCAGTTAGGTTTTCTTTTCTCCAGAAAGGAATTAATACCCTCATTAGCATCGTGTGTATTCATTAATTCGTTTACATACATCTGTTCTAATATTGGTAAAAAGTTACCTAATAGATGATTGAATTTTACTCTTGATGATTTTACGGCATACCTTAATGAAACGGCACTCTTTGGTAATATTTGCTGTTCTATAAACTGATTTACCCCTGCTTCTAATTCTGTTTTATCATTATACAATTCATTGAGCAAGCCAATAGATTTACATTCATCGGCAAGTAAAGTGCGACCTGTAATTATGATTTCTTCTGCCCTGGCAAGTCCTATTTTTTCAGGCAATATTACAGATGCCGGTGGTGGGAATACACCTAAAATAATCTCAGGCTGTCCCATTTTTGCTGTTTTTTCGGCATATAAAAAATTACACATAATAGCCAATTCCATACCGCCGCCTAAGCACTGTCCTGTTATTTTTGCTAATGTAGGTATAGCTAAATCTCTTATTGCCAAAAACATTGCATGAAAAGAGTGTATCATATTACCTGCCATATCTTTTTGGTGTTCTTCAACACTTGCACCAAAAGAAAAATGTTTACCTGCTCCTTCAAACGTTATCAGCTTTAAATCATTACGGTTTTTGAATTCTTCAAATAATCCCATTAAGTCTTCCATCATGATGTGGTCAAGTACATTTCCTTTACCATCATCTAAAATGATTTGGGCTATAGCTCCTTCATATAAATAATTAACCCTTACTTTTTTCATAACTGATAATTAAGCACTTTGTTTTTGAAATTGAGGAGAAATCGTTTCATGTAGTTCGTCGTTCCAAGCATGTCCTTCTGCCAATAACTGACGTAACAATACAAAATCAACTTCACGGTTATCTTTAGGACCGTCATTAAATGCACAGAAACCTGCTTTTGCTTCTGTCATCATATTTAATGCCAACCACTCTCTACTTCCTTCTTTATTTTTATCCCAATGTTCTAATTTAAATTTGCGTACTTCACTAATTGTTTTATTCATACAATTAGGGAATGTGTGCAATATTTTAGCAATAAGCGTATTTACTGTTTTATCAAGCATTGTTAAATCAACTTCAGCTTTTGCAATAATTTCCTTCGCTTTAGCTAATTCATCACCTGTTTTCATTGCTCCAAATATTATTCTTCCATATTCATCAACAACTTTTTCTGTTACTACCATTGGGTTGGCAATAAATTTACCGTTCAGTTTTAACACTGGGGCAATATCGGTAAGCACGCCATAATAATAAGCTTGATGTGCCGACCAAGGCTCGCATAAGGTAAGTGAATACATAGCTCTTTCTACCCCTACAAATAATGGTAAAAAGTCTGTTGCACCGCCAATTGGGGCACTGCCGTGTTTAGGGCCTGCTTGACCTAGGCGTGCCATATCACTGGCGATACTGAAATCGCACGCCATACCTATTTCTTGTCCGCCACCTACTCTCATACCATTAATACGGCAAATAACAGGTTTTTCACACATTAATATTGCAGATACCATGTCGTTAAACAAACGCATGTATTGCGAATATTCTTGCGGGTTGCCTGAATAATATTCTGCATACTCTTTGGTATTGCCACCGGTACAAAATGCTTTGTCGCCTACAGCAGTTAAAACAACAGCAACAACGCTACGGTCGTTCGATGCCGTTCTGAATGCAAGTATCATCTCTTTAATAGCAGCGGTAGTATAAGAATTATACTGTTTAGGATTATTTAATATAATCCAAGCATTATACAATCCTTCTTTTGCACTACCGTCTCTGTCTAAACAAGGACGCTTTTCAAATAAGATTTCTTTGAAATCTATTGTAACAATATCATGGTTTTTCAATTGCTTCATAAAATATATGTTTTTAATTATTAAAATCAGGAACTAAAACAGAACGTTTTACATACTTATGCTCTAATGTATTCTTAAATACTTCATTTATTTGCGACATTGGGAACGTTTGTACAAACTCATCAATATGTAATTTATCATCAGCCACAAGTGCCACTACTTCAGGGTATAATTCCGGTTTACAACCCCAAGTACCTATCAGTTTAGCATCAAAAGCCATTAAATTACTTAAACGTACTTCAACTTTATCCATTGTAAAACCAACAACCGACAATGTAGAAGCAAACGTTATAAGGTTAAAGGCAGTTTCTTGCCCTGCTTTTGTACCCGACATTTCAAATATCTTCCAGCAAAACGGTGAAGCCTTCAATTCTTTAACGATAGCTTTTACCTTGTCTTTTATTTCTTTTATATCCAATCCTCTAATATTCAAGGTTGCATCTATACCATTTTGTTTAGCAATCGCCAATTTCTCATCATTTACATCAAGAGCAATCACTTTTGCACCAAATATTTTTGCAATTTGTGCTCCATATATACCAACCCCACCCACTCCTATTACAATAGCCAAATCACCTTCTTCAATTTCTGCTTTTTTCATTACCTGGTAGGGTGTAGAAACCGCATCAGCTATAATTGACAACTGTTGTAATGTATATTTTTGCAATACAGCATCTGGCACAGGGCACAAATATTTATAAGGCACTTTAATATGCGATGCAAAACCACCATCAAAATCATTACCCGGCATTAGTTGATTGCGACAAATGTTGCTACGTCCTTTTTTACATAATTCACATTCTCCGCAGGGCAATACTGCCGGAATAATTACATTTTTATTTAACCATTCCGCTGGTCCTGCAACAACTGTGCCGCTAATTTCGTGTCCTAAAGTAAGTGGTAATGGATGTTTGGTCTGCACACCTGCATGCCAAAAACTAATATCTGTATGGCATACACCGCAACCGGCAACTTTTATTAATGCTTCACCTTCTTTTAGCTCAGGTGCGGCTTCTTCTACAAGTGTAAATTCTGTATTATGGGCAGTCATTTGCCACTTATATATTTTTTGATTACTCATTATTTTAAAGATTTATATTTTCAAATAACATTGCATTTCCTTGTCCGCCACCTATACAAGCAGAGGCTATTCCATATTTTACTTTTCTTATATTCATTTCTCTACTTAGGGTCAACGACAATCTTAAACCGCTTGCTGCAAGTGGATGTCCGTAAGCAATAGCACCACCATTAACATTACAGATAGTTCTATCTAATCCTAATTCTCTTTCGCAACCAATAAACTGTGCCGCAAAAGCCTCATTTATTTCTATCAAACCAATTTCGCCAATTGTCAATCCGGTCATTTCTAATAGCAATCTAATAGCCGGTATAGGACCTAAGCCCATAACTTTAGGGTCTAATGCACTTGTTGCCGAAGCCACAACCCTTGTAAGTGGGTTTAAGTTGCGTGCAGAAATAAAATTTTTTCCGGCAATAACAGCAGAAGCAGCACCATCAACAATTCCGCTTGAATTTGCGGCTGTCTGTACTCCGTCTTTTTCAAAAGTAGTTGGTAGCTTAGACATAATATCCAGAGAGGAAGAGCGGATATTTTCGTCTGTAACAAAATCTGTTACCTTTTTAGGTAAGGAAACTTTTCTTGGTTTTAAACCCTCTGCCTCAAATATTATAGAATTTAATGGTACTATTTCCTCTTTTAAGAAGCCTCGTTGGGTAGCAGCAATAGCTCTATCAACCGATAGCATACCATATTCATCTGTCTCCAATCTGGTAATTCCATATTGTTTTGCAATATTTTCTGCAGTACAACCCATTGGTACAGTAGCAGTATCATTTAATGCTTCCCATAGAAAATCTTTAAATTCTACCCTTCCTAATGCATAACCATTTCGATTGCCAAAGCTTACCGTTGGCGCTAAGGTCATGTTTTCAGTACCACCGCAGAGTGCTACATCAGCTTTACCTAATGTAATTTGGTCTGCTCCGGCAGTCATAGTCTCAAACCCCGACCCGCAAATACGCTGTAATAAAACAGCAGGAATGGTTTGGGGTACTCCTGCATATAAACCTACGTGGCGTGGTAAAAAATAGGCATCATAAGAGCTTTGCCCTATGTTTGCCATCATTATCTGGTCTATATCATTGGGCGATATACCCGATTTGTCTATTGCCGCTCTACAAGCAAAAATACCTAAATCTGTTGGCGATATACTGCCAAGTGTACCACATAATTTTCCAAATGGTGTTCTGGCACCATTTAGTAAAAAAATGTCATCATAAATTATTCCAAATCCTTTTTCCTTACTGTGAAAAGACTTCATAAATAAATTTTTAACTGCGTTTTTTATTGCTTACTAATTCTGTTTGTTGTTCTATAGGCTGTAATAACCAGTTTTGCTTAGCGATAGTTGCTGCACCATACGAAACAATATATTGTGGCTGTTCTACTGTTTTTATTTCTCTGCCGAATTTCTCTGATAATATTTTACATAAATAGGGGTGATAAGCGATTACGCCACCTATTAAGTAAATAGGTAATACCGGAGCCATCTTCATTTTCGCTACCTTATTGGCAATAGATATGTAAATACCGCGTGCAATATCTCTTACAGGCATACCATCAAAAACCCAATTCATAATTTCAGTTTTTGCAAATACGGTACAGAAGCTATTCAGTTCTTTATCGTAATCAGAATTTGCTGCCAGGTTACTCATGTCTGTATCATTAATACCTGCTCGTTCTGCTATTTCAGATAGAAATGCGCCTGTACCGGCAGCACATTTATCGTTCATATAAAAATTAGCAACATGGTTTTCCATATCACTTTGTATCACTTTAATGTCTTCTCCCCCTATGTCAATAATGTTTTTTGCACCATTATAATATTCTCCTACACCGGCAGCGGCACAATTAATCTCTGTTTTTACAATATCGGTATCTGTAAAATGCTTCCTGCCATAGCCTGTAGCACAACTGTATTTTATATTAAAAAAACCGTTTATTGCCTGCATAACTACTTTCATAGCTTGCCTGTCTTTATTTAGTGTTTGCAATATATAACGGAACAATGGTGCGCCGTTTTCGTCTATAACAGTAAATTTAGTATAGGCAGAACCGAGGTCTATACCCAAAAAGCAAATAGTTTCTTTATAAAACAAGGAAGACTTTTCTTTATCAACCAAGCCTTTCGTAATCACTTTTTTGTTTACTTCACCGGTAATTCCCGGCATTCTGGCAAGAATACTTTTATTGGTCATTGCTTTAACCATATTGGTAAACGCAAGATTTAAGGAGGTTTTTACATAGTGTTTTTTACCGTATTCTACTATTTTCCCATTAAAATAATCAATCTCCGTCTGTCTGTTATTAATAATGTCTATGGCTAAAGAAGGGAAGTGGTCGCCACCGTTTTTAAGATAACGAATACATTTACGCACAAAATCATCGGGGAATCGTATTTTTTCTTTTTCTGCTACTTCTAAGCCTTCACTTATTATTTCTTCTACTAGTTCTCTGGTATCATTATCGGCAATTGCCTCTGCCATTGTCATTCTGCCCACTCCGCATAAAGCACTAAGAGATGCATTCAGAATTGTTTTTTCCCAAGCACGTTTTACTATTTCAAAAGAATCTAAGCTTTCAGTTTTAAAATCAACACTATTCAGCAGGTCAGCAAATAATTTAGATTGGGGTAACCGTTTATCATCAACCGGGCCTACATAATTAGGTGGCGTAAAAAAGGATACCCTTACAGTATTAGGTGTTACCATATTACCCGCATAATTAATAATCATACGCATAGTTTTAGATTCACCAAAACCCGGAAATAAAAGTTCTTCTACATCTATACCGTTTTGTGCTGCTATTACTGTAAGTTTTTCAGATTTCAAAACTTCTGCTTCTCTAACCGCACCGGGTGTTTGGTAAGACTTTAAGGAAAAAACAAGGTAATCCAAGTCCAAATGACTCATTTGAGAAACCGAATCATACACCTTATCAAAATGGGTTACCGATTGAAAAACATTTTCAAGTACGATACCTTCTTCTCTTATCTTTTTTAATTTAAACTCATCTTTATCGCATATCGCTACTTCGCAACCTGCTTCTACCAGCTTTACTGCTAATATCATTCCTACAGGCCCTACGCCTATCAATCCTACTTTTATTTTCTCCCGGTCGTTCTTCTCCATATAATATTTATATTGCATTATGTTTGGTTAATACTCACCTTCTACACCAATTTCATATTAAATACTTCTTCATCTACATACTTGTTATCGCCAAACAAATTATTTAAATGTGTATTGAATTTTTTGAAGGCATTGTCAGATATTATTTCTAATTCCGGTGTCAGCAAACCATCATGCATAGACAATTCAGAATTAATAATAACTGCCGAATTAATTTTTGCATACCCTGTTTGCATACTGTTATTTATGGTTTGCATACAACCCGATAAACATTTACCTAATTCATTTAAGTGCCTTGGGCAAAAACAACCTTCCTCAGGCGATTTCTCATAATCAGGAGCAGAAAATAGTTTTCTGCTAGGGAAGATGACAGCAAAAACATCATTATCATCTTTGGTACCTACGGTAACATATTGAACATAATGACATGTTTTCTTTATGTCTTTAATTAATTGTTCCGTATCTACAATACTACCGTTTGGTAATGTAGCCAGCTTTTGTTCAATTGATTTAAATGTACTCATAAAATATTAGTTTTATATATTAATTTTAAATAAGCACTTTTGAACTTTCAATTTGTTCTATAAATGTTTCCATTTTAGTAATGCTCTGCCCTTCAGAGTAAAACCGGAGGTCACACAAATCGCCTTCTATAACCAATGTAGGTATTCCTAATGTTTCTCTTAATCTTTGTGGCATTCCGAAACGGGAATTAGAATTATTTGCACATGTTTTTGCATCATGAAAAATAATTCCATCAATATTAAAGTCATGCACTAAGCCCGATAAAATTCGTTCTTTAGCACTTTCACTTCTATTAATAAAAATTTCGGTATATGCTTTTGCAGATGATTCAAATGGATGTCTTTCATCAAAAGCATCAAAAACCCAGCTATTACAATAGGTAGATGCCACTATTGCTGCATTATTCTGAATAAATAATTCTGATAAGGGTCTTAATTTCCCCCAAATAGGCATACCGTCCCAATAAATACGACTTTTTTCTTTTTCTAAAAATCCAATTCCTTTATTTACATTGCCTTGCAACTCTTCTAATAATACTTTATAATAATCTTTTGCTATCTGTGTGCCTCTCAATACTACTATTGGGCCCATGTGTATGGTTGCATCAAAAAAGCTGATGGGTGCCGGCGATGCGGTTGCTGTCCATAATACTTGTTTCCATAAATCAGTAGCTTCTTTACTAAGTTGTAGTGTTTCTCTAAACCTGTCAATATCAAACTTTATACCGCTTACTTGCTCACAAAGGGGTATTAAGTTTCTAAACTGTGTTGCTACATCATCTATTTCTTCTTGTTTTACCTCATCTAAATGTCTGGGTGGTGTTATACCAAAAACAGGGCAACCTAATTCTTTACCAAAAAAATTAAACCAATCCTGTACCTCACGGCATTGGTTGGTATTGTAAACAATAATAGATGGTTTAGGCGGGCCGTCAAGCTGATAATGCTTAGTAAGAGGTGTTTCTTTTTTTAAAAAAGACCCAATATCAGCTGTCATATAAGAGCAAATATCATTCGAATAACCCAATTTAGACGACTCCGGTATATAATCGCCTGCCGTTCTCGATGTGCCTAATAAAGCACCGTGATTTTCCGGAAAATGTACTTCAAAACCAAATGACCTTAATAGTTCGGCTGGTCCAACACTTGTACACCAAGCATATTTTTTTTCTGTACTTTTCATGCTAAGGAAATAATTAGCCATTATTTCCTTTAATATTTTTGCAGATTCTATTTTGTACATAATTTTTTATTATTTAATTTTCATTCTTGCATCTACCACAAACACTTTATCGTTTAATGCTATAATCGGGTTCATATCCATTTCTTGTATCATTGGGAAATCTGTTACCAATTGCGACACTCTTTGTATTATCTCTTTCACCAATTCTTTATTTATGCCTTTTTCGCCTCTTACACCATCTAATAATTTAGATGCTTTTATGGAAGCAAGCATTTCAGTTGTTTCTAATGGCGTAACAGGAGCAATTTTAAAGACTACATCTTTAAAGACTTCTACATAGATACCGCCTAAGCCAAACATGATTAAATGCCCTAAGCCTTGTTTTATGCTTACACCGGCTATTAATTCTTTGCCTCCGGGAAGAAATTTTTGAACTAAGAATTTTAAATTATGAGAGGCTAAGTTGTTGTGCATTTTTTGTAATGCTGCACTTACCTCTAAAGCATTTTTTAAGTTAATGGCAACCCCGCCCATATCACTTTTATGAATAATAGTTTCGGATTCTGCTTTTACAACCACCGGATAGCCTATTTTTTCGGCTGCATTTTCGGCATCTTTAATAGTGTCTGTTAATTGCCATGGTGCGGTCGGGATGCCGTAAGCATCTAATATTGCATATACGGCATCGGCAGATAAATAATCTTTATCTTCTTTTTGTGCCTGTTGTAGAATAGAAGAAACGAATTCTTTATTTATATCTGTGTATTCTTTAGGCTCACCAATGTTTCTATCTCTTACTTTGCTGTAACGATATAATGCACCAAGTGCTTTTGCCGCTGTTGTAGGGAAACTATAACAAGGAACGCCACCTTCTTTTAATATTGCAGCAGTTACCTGAAACCTCTCCAAACTCATATTTGTCATGAAATTGCAAATAATCGGCTTCCGTTTCAATTTACTTACTTCAACAATATTTCTTGCCACTTCATCAGTATCGGTGAAGGGGGCAGTTACAAAATTTATATATATTGAATCAATTTCTTCTTCATCTATTAATACATCCAATGCACTTCTAAAGTGCACACCACCACCGGTAGCCACCACATCTATTGGATTACCAATAGTTGCTTCGGGTAGTTGTGTTGTAAGCAATATTGCTTTTGCCCTGTCTGACAATGCCGGTAGTCTAAGCCCTGCATTTACCAATTCATCGGTAGCAATAACTGCAGGCCCTCCGGTATTGGTTATTATACCTACTCTGTTGCCCTTAGGTATTGGCTGTGTAGTAAATGCCATTGCTACCTGGCATAATTCTTCTTCATTATTAAAAGCAAGAATACCTGTTTTTTCAAAAATAAGCTCTGTAGAAATATCAACCCCTGCCAAAGCACCTGTATGCGATGCGGCAGCTTTTGCTCCTTCCTCTGTTCTTCCGGCTTTCATGGCAAGTATCGGTTTCTTTTTTGTAACCTCTTTTGCCACTTCCATAAACTCCAACGGATTAGAAAGCCCCTCGGTATAGAGTAGTATTACTTTTGTTTTTTCATCATCGCCATAATACTTAATTACATCAGATATAGAAACATCGCAAGCATTACCATTTGATGCATAAAGCCTCATGCCGAAATCCAAGTCGAATAAGCTCTGCATTATAAATGCACCCACACCGCCGCTTAGTGCAACAATAGAAATATTACCGGGCTTAGGGAATGTAAATGTAAAATCGCAATAAGCCTTGTATTCAACATCTGTATTTATAATACCTTGGCAGTTAGGTCCAAAAATACGGATACCGTATTTCTTTGCTATACTTAAAAATTCATTTTGTAAGGCTATTCCTTCTTCTCCCATTTCGCTAAAACCGGCAGAATTAATAATTACTGCTTTAATGCCTTTTTGTCCACATTCTTCAATAATTTGTGGTACTGCTTTTGCAGGCACAATAACATGAGCTAAATCAATATCATAAGGAACATCAAAAATTGTGGGGTAGGCTTGCATGCCTCTTATCTCGCTCATTTTAGGGTTAATGGGATAAATAGAACCCGTATAACCATAACTAACCAAATTTTTAATAATTACATTTCCAATCGACAATTCTTTTTGCGATGCACCAATAATTGCAATAGACTTGGGCTTGAATAAAAAATCAAGTTCATTTACCGATTGTTTCACCGGATGAAGGACTGCTGATTCCATTTTATATTTTTTATGCTACTACTGCTTGTTTTTCTTTTTCTAATAATCTAAAATGACGATACCCACCCCATATTGCAGCACCTATTGCACCTGCATAAATAGAATCGGGATGTGCATGTATTACAAATTTCTTGTTGCCTTCTTTTAAGGTTTCGTCTATTGCTTGTATCATTCCTTTATTTAATGCCATACCACCGGTAAGTATTATAGGGGACTCTGCTTTTAAAGAACCTAATAATTTTATTACACGAGATGCAATAGATAAGTGAATACCTTTAATAATATCAGGTGTTCTTATACCTCTGGATACCATATTGATTACATCAGTTTCGGCAAGTACTGCACAAATACCCGATGATATTTCGGGATTTGTAGCCTGTAAAGACACTTCACCTACCTCCTCGATACTTAAACCCAAATAACGAGATATGTTTTCTAAAAACTGTCCCGAACCGGATGCACATTGCCCTGTCATTTTATAGTCTTCTACTCTTGCACCTTCATTTATACGGATACAACGCACATATAATGCTCCTAAATCTACAACTGTACGAGCTTCGGGATAGAAAAAGTGAGCACCTCGAGAATGTGTTGTCATACCATAAAAATGCCCTCTTTTGCGTTTCACCAAATCACCTTCACCGGTTGATGCCAAATAAACAACGTCTTCATAATTAAGCTTATTTTTATCTAACATTAATTGCACCATTTCATCTGCAACTTGTGTAGGGTTACGCTTACGTATTTTTTCGGTATGTTTATCTATTAACTTCGGATTTTCAGAATATTCCATTAAAACTAATTTTATGAAATTACTCCCTACGTCAATACCCATTGTATATACTGCCTTTGACATAATATTATTTTTTTT
>CAIWXG010000367.1 GCA_903916555.1 uncultured Bacteroidota bacterium | reverse complement strand
GATATTTTTTTCCATAAACACGCTTTTGCGTGTCAACCTATTTCAGGACAAGACATATCTATTATGGTGCTGCCGACGAGCAAATTGCCTGTGCCTCAGTAAGTTTATTTTCACTTTTAAAAGAACTCATGTTATATGCTAACAAAAACGAATAATCAAACAATGGCACTGCAACGTATAATCCCAATACCGGCAGGCAGAATTAGTGTATCAGACAATGGAATGCATTTAACAAACAAGGACAAAAAAATGCCTGAAATAGTATTTATAACCTCGTATCCACCTCGTGAATGTGGTATTGCTACCTATTCTCAGGATTTGATTACAGCATTGAATAAAAAATTCGACCAGTCGTTTAAAATAAATGTTTGTTCATTAGAGTCTGAAAATGAAATTCATGACTATGATTATGATGTAAAATATATACTTAATACCAGTTATCAAGCCGATTTTCTAAAAATGGTAAAAACCATTAATGAAAGCACCGAAATATGTTTAGTAATGATACAACATGAGTTTGGTTTGTTTAAAACTAACGAAGAGTACTTTTTGAATTTATTAAAAGCTATTAGTAAACCTATTGTAATCGTTTTTCATACAGTATTACCTAATCCGGGTGAAGAATTAAAAACACTTGTCAAACAAATAGCCAATGATGCTTCTTCTCTTATTGTAATGACGAATACATCTGCCCAAATCCTGATTAAAGATTATGGAGTAGCAGAAGGTAAAATTACTGTTATTCCACACGGTACCCATTTAGTATCCCATCCTAAAAAATCTATACTAAAGCATAAATACCGGCTTAACGGTAAAAAGATATTATCTACTTTCGGTTTATTAAGTTCGGGTAAAAGCATTGAGACTACTTTAGATGCGATGCCGGCAATAGTTGCTCAAAATCCAGATGTCATGTTTTTGATTATTGGTAAAACTCATCCGTCTATAGTAAAAAATGAAGGGGAGAAATACCGGCAAATGCTTGAAGAGAAAGTAATACAATTGCATTTGGAGCAAAATGTACAATTTGTAAATTATTTTTTGCCATTATCTGAATTGTTGGAATATTTACAACTTACAGATATTTATTTGTTTACATCTAAAGACCCCAATCAGGCAGTAAGCGGCACATTTTCTTATGCCATGAGTTGTGGCTGTCCTATAATTTCAACACCAATACCACATGCCAGCGAAGTATTAGGTAATGATACGGGTATTATTATTGACTTTGGTAACTCTGCCCAGTTAGCAAATGCTGTAAACAAATTGCTACACGATGAACATTTAAGGAAGAACATAAGCCTAAACAGTTTGCACAGAATAGCATCTACAGCATGGGAGAATGCAGCTATAGCACATGCTGTATTATTCGAAAAAATAGACAATTCTAATATCTCTTTACGATATAATTTACCTGAAATAAACCTAGACCATATAAAAAAAATGACAACAGGTTTCGGGATAATGCAATTTTCAATTTTAAACCAACCTGATATAGAATCAGGCTATACACTTGATGATAATGCACGAGCAATGATAGCAATGTGCCAACATTATGAACTTACAAAAAACAATACCGATTT
>CAIWXG010000366.1 GCA_903916555.1 uncultured Bacteroidota bacterium | reverse complement strand
AGTTTTCAACCTAACATAATTACCACTTGATAAATACCTGCTTGAGGCACCAGTACCGTTGCCATCTAATGCAAAATATCTTGGTTCAGGAACATTGGTGCGATCTCCAGGTTTATTCCAGTAATTCAACTGGTCTAAAGTTTGGTTATCTAGTCCATTGCTTGCGCTCGCACTCATGTATTTGCCACCGGCATTATAAATTTTATATCCAAAGGCACCATAAAATGTAAACGCTAATTCAATACCTTTAAACGAAATATTATTAGTAATACCACCAGTAAAAGTAGGAGTTGGATTACCTAATGCGATACTTTGCGCTGCATTAAAATCGTTAGTTGTGCCTTTGTTTAATGAGCCATCAGCGTTTTTTGAATTTAAATAAAATAGCGCATCGCCATTGGCAGTATTTACGCCTGCGTATTCTCTACCATAAAATACGCCAATTGGTTGCCCTTCAACTACACGGTTCAAATCAGCACCATCATTTATAATTTGACCTTGTACATACGTAACTACGTTTTTATTATAGGCTGCATTAATATTGGTACTCCATTTAAAATCTTTACCAACAAAATTTTCGGAAGATAAAGTAACTTCAAACCCTTCATTATATAGCTTCCCCAAATTTTGCGTTTGATCACCTTTACCTAAAGTTTCTGGAATGTTTACATCTAACAATAAATCTTGTGTATTTTTTCTGTAATAATCAAATCCGCCTGATATTCTGTTATTAAATAGCCCCCAGTCTATACCTAAATCTAACTGTAAGGTTTTTTCCCATTTTAAATTCGGGTTTTGAAGTTGATAATACCGTTGACCAGCAATGCCGTTATACCCGCCATCACCCCTAAATAAGCCAAATGCTCCGTAATCACTACTACCATTATTACCGGTATATCCGTAACTGGCTCTTAGTTTTAAATTACTAATAGTACGTGCGTCCTTTAAAAAATCTTCATTGCTTAAAATCCATCCTGCAGAGGCTGCCGGAAAAAATCCATAGCGATTATTTACACCAAAATTTGAAGAACCATCACTCCGTGCACTTAAGTTCAATAAATATTTGCCCTTGAAAGAGTAGTTTAGCCTAGCAAAATAGGATAATAATGAGCGGTCTGAAAACCTTGACGATCCCCCAGATTTTACCGCAGCTGAAGATATTTGCTTATAAGAGTCGGAAGGGAATTGCTGTCCTTGAACGTCATTATAGGTAAAGCTCCTGTATTCATAACTATTACCAACTGTTAAATCTATTAAATGATCTTTAGCGAATACATTTTTATATAAAAAATAATTATTCACTGTATAATGTACTAAAGTTGTCCCTGAGTTTTCTCCTTGACCATTGGGAGTTCCTGTATTTCTTGCAGTTAAACTGTTAAAATAACTATCCTCGTTTTGGTTATTTTGGTCAATACCAAATTCAGATTTAAAAGTTAAATTTTTTACAATTTCCCAATTTGCAAAAAAGTTCCCAATTGTATGGTAAACATTGGCATGATAATATTCGTTGTTAATACTAATTAATGGGTTGTAATAAAGCGGAAAGCTGCTGCTTGACCCTGGCGGCGTTCCACTTATTAAGCCTGAACGAGGGTCAATAAGTGGTGTAATGGGCGATAATGCTACAATTTGAAGCGGGGTTGAAAAAGCGTCGTCATTACTTAACCTTTGATTATAGGTATGTATAAAGTTAAGGTTCATACCAACATCAAAATTAGCCGCAATTTTAGTGTCAACATTTACACGGCCACTATAACGTTGAAAAGAGTTTCCTTTTAAAATACCAGCTTGGTTTAATGCTTGCCCACCAATATAATAAGTTGT
>CAIWXG010000365.1 GCA_903916555.1 uncultured Bacteroidota bacterium | reverse complement strand
TATATATATTATTTGTGTCTGCAAAAAAGATACATTACAAAATTTATTTTCAATTTCTAACCTTCGGCATTTTTATTGTTAATAATAAGTGTACATTTGAGATATAATTAATCGCAAAAAACTAAAAAAAATGAATAAATTTTCTTTAAAAGTAATCGCATTTTTTCTTTTAATTTCGAGTTTTTCTAATAGCTCGAAAGCAGCTTTCGTTATTACAAAAAATAACGCTAACATTAGTGCTGTAGCAGAACAGAATACAATTTTGGGCGCTTTAATGCAAAATGAAACGATTGGAAATGCACAACCAAACTTGGATAAACCTTATGGAACAAACACTAAAATTAGCTCTAACAGAGGGAGTGATGAAGAGGTTGAAAAAATGGCTATATGGGCAGTAATTGCTATTGTTGGTCTAATATTAGGTGGTATTGGTCTTATTTTAAGTTTATTGATAAGTAGTTTATGGGGTACTGCTGCACCGTATATTTTTGCATTCTTATTCGTTTTTGGTTGCGGGTATTTAACCGGTGAAAAAATGGGAATGTATCTTGGCAAAAAAGGTGAAATTAAAACTAGAAATATAGATATTAAAAGTAATTAATAATTCTATTTTTTGGTATGATTTTTGCAGTATTTTAACAGTATAAAATACTGTTAAAATGAAAAAAAATATTTTGGGTTTAATTTGTTGTTTTTCCTTGTTTAATGCAAAAGCACAAACTTTTGTAGGTATAGAAACAGGTATTGGTAAAACAATAATGCAACCATTACCTGGAAGAGGCTTAATAGGAGATGCAGGATACTCATTAAATTCAAATACAGTACAGGAATTGGGTGTTTATTTGCAAAAAAAAATTACTAAAAGAACTTCATTAGGTCTAGATATTTATTTTCAACAATATGCAGTACAGTATTCTTTTTCAAGCTTTCAAGGGGTTGATTATGATTACCAAAAAAACATAAATTACTATAGTGCATATACATGTATCGCTCCGTATTTTGACTTAGGTATAGGTATTACTCAAAAACTACATTTCTATTTTATACCTGCTTATGGCTTTATGTGTAACGGCTACGAAAACACTTATATTAGCGTAATGACAATGGTTGGCAAATCGCATAATTACAGTAACACATCTGCTGAAATAAACAGAAACCCGATAGTGCAGTTAAACTTAGGCTTAAAAGAAAGTTTTAAATTAAATAATGATTGGTTCTTATTGGTGAATGAAGGGATTAGGTATATGCCTGTAAGCACCAATTTTTCAGATGGATTTAAGGATATAGGTGGTACTACTTTAAATATAAACCCTATGCATTATAGTATTCAATTAGGTATTATGCGTGCCTATCATCATAAAAATAGTGTTACGGAAACAAAACCGCAAGCACAGCAATAGGGTAATAGAAACATTCTTTTACGTTTCGTAAGTCTTATTATAATACTATTTTATGCCTGTATATAATGTGGTTATGCCAAATGTTAGGGGTTGTGCTTTTGTGTTCTTAAAGCCACAATTGCCCAAAATAGTACAGAAGTCTTTACCCTGCGGAAAAGCCATTACCGACTCTGGGAGGTAGGTGTAAGCTCGCCCGTGTTTTGAAATTAACTTACCTAATGTTGGTAAAATAAATTTAAAATAAAAACCGTAAAACTGTTTTATTGGGAAGCTAACCGGCTTAGAGAATTCTAATATTACTACTTTTCCTCCGGGTCTTAGTACCCTATTTATTTCTTTTAAACCTGCTTCTAAATGTTCGAAATTGCGTACACCATAAGCACACATTACAGCATCATACTTTCCAGTTCCAAAGGGCATAGCTTCACTGTCGCCTGTAAGCAGTATTATTTTTTCGGTAAGATTGAGTGCCGCAATTTTTTTACGACCTACGGCAAGCATTTCATCAGCAATATCTAAGCCTGTAATTGTTTCCGGATTGAGGCTCATTGCTGTTATTGCCATATCTCCTGTACCTGTAGCTACATCTAATATATTTTTAGGATTTACCATACCTACCTCTTTTATTGCCTTTTTACGCCACTGTTTATCTATACCTAAAGACAAAAAATGATTTAAAAAATCGTAACTGCCGGCTATATTATTAAACATGACTGCTACTTGCTCTTTCTTACTTAAATTTGCACTGTTGTCGGGCAAAACAGATGCTGCCGGATTACTGTTATGTAGGTCTTGCATAAATGCAAAAATACGCATCTAATTCCAATGGAAATACTTACTGCAAAATATTTGATTAGCAGCCCTAATGTAGAGGGTTGCCCTAAGCCAGACAAACCTGAATATGCTTTTATAGGTAGAAGCAATGTAGGCAAGTCTTCGCTTATAAATATGCTTACTAAACAAAGCAAATTAGCAAAAACATCAGGAACACCTGGTAAAACCCAAATGATAAATCATTTTATTATCAATAACTTGTTTTATATTGTTGACCTTCCCGGCTATGGATTTGCTAAGGTTTCTATTGCCCAGAGAGCCTCTTGGGAGAAAATGATAAGTAATTACATAAAAACAAGAACTAATTTGGTAACTGTTTTTGTTTTAATAGATTGCCGCATACAACCACAAGAAATAGACTTACAGTTCTTAAAAAAGTTAGGTGAATGGGGAATACCTTTTAATATTATTTTTACGAAAGCAGATAAAACAACCCAGCGTGAAGCTGCAAAAAACGCTAAAATGTTTATTGAAGAAATGAAAAAAGACTGGGAATATATACCCCGCAGCTTTATGACGAGTGCCATTAAGTTTCTAGGTAGAAAAGAAATACTATCTTATATAAAAGAAATGAATGAAGATTATGCAAATAAAGGCGGAATTGAAGAAATTGCTTCTGATAGCTAATATCCAATTTTATATTTTCTTTTTAAGTTTGTCATAATAATCTTTTGCTTCATCAATTTTCAGCGAATCGTTTTCTTCAAGGTCGGCAATTAAAAATAATAGAAGGAAATCTTTTCATGAAACTTCTGCTGATATTGCGGTAAAAATAAATGCAGAATTAAAACGTAAGAGAAAACAAATAGATCCCAATAGACTACTTCCGCAACTCTTCAAAAACATAATTTCTGTTTATTCGTATATTGTCTTTAAAAATCTATGTGCCTATGAGGCAAATTAAGTACAAATAAAATGGTATTTTAAATTACAATCATAATAGTTCTTAGAATTTAGAACACTTTTCCTTCACGTATTCTATTTCTTTTCCATGCCTCTTAAAAAATCAAGTACATTTTGCATTTTTTTCATTTTGTCAACTACAAGCATAAAATTTTTGCCTACTTGTTTTAGTTTGGCATAAATTGTTTTTGTTTGTATGTAATTAAGAATATGATTAAATGTGTCTGATTCAAAATAGGGTGATTCGGGATTACTTATAAAATACAAACGCATTTGTTGGTTTTTAAGAATTAATTTCTCAAAACCAAGCTCACATGCTATTTTCCTACATCGTATTGTAGTAAACAATTCTTGCACCTGTGTTGGTATTGTGCCAAAACGGTCTTGAAATTCAATAGCAAATTTGTCTATTTCTTCATCTGTTTCTAAATCGTCTAATTGGGTGTATAAAGATAGTCTTTCGGTAATATTAGTTACATAATTGTCGGGTATCAAAATTTCTAAATCGGTATCTATTGTGCAATCTGTTGCATATTCTTTTTTGCGGTCAAGTTCTTCGGCAAATACCTCTTTAAAATCACTTGTTCTTAATTCTCGCATGGCTTCGGCAAGAATTTTCTGATACATTTCAAAGCCTATTTCGGTTATAAACCCACTTTGTTCCCCGCCCAATAAGTTACCTGCACCTCTAATATCTAAGTCTCGCATTGCAATCTGGAAACCACTACCCAGTTCATTAAACTGTTCTAATGTTTGTAGTCTTTTACGGCTATCGCCAGGCAATAAACTTATAGGGGGAGCTACAAGATAGCAAAAAGCTTTTTTATTACTTCGTCCCACACGCCCTCTAAGCTGGTGCAAATCGCTAAGCCCAAACTGGTGTGCATTATTAATAATTATAGTATTTACATTTGCAATATCTACTCCGCTTTCCACAATATTAGTGCAGCAAAGCACATCATATTTCTTTTCAATAAAGTTAAAAAGGGCTTCTTCAAGCAAGTGTCCTTCCATTTGTCCGTGTGCCATACCAACACTAATATCAGGACATAGGCTTTTAAGCATCGTCATCATTTCGGGCAGGCTTTGCACTCTATTATGAATAAAAAAAACCTGTCCGCCTCTTTCTGTTTCGTAATAAATGGCATCTCTAATAGCATATTCATCAAATACAAGGATTTCTGTTTGCACCGGTTGCCTATTAGGTGGTGGTGTATTTATAATACTCAAGTCCCTGGCATTCATTAGCGAGAATTGCAGAGTGCGGGGTATTGGGGTTGCCGTAAGTGTTAAGGTATCTACATTGGCTTTTAATTCACGTAATTTCTCTTTGCTACCCACGCCAAATTTTTGTTCTTCATCAATAATAAGAATGCCTAAATCTTTAAATTTTGCATCCTTACCTAATAAGGCATGTGTACCTATTATAATATCTATTTTACCTTCTTCTAATTGTTTAAATGTTTCTTTCTTTTCTTTAGCCGATTTAAATCGATTTACATAATCTACCGTGCAAGGAAAATCCTTTAATCGTTCTTTAAACGTATTATAATGTTGGAAAGCCAAAATGGTAGTAGGCACTAAAATAGCTGCTTGTTTACTATCGGCTACTGCTTTAAAGGCTGCACGTACAGCTATTTCCGTTTTCCCAAAACCTACATCACCACAAATCAATCTATCCATAGGTGCAGGTGATTCCATATCCCTTTTCACATCTGCTGTAGCTTTACTTTGGTCGGGAGTATCTTCATAAAAGAAAGACGCCTCCAGTTCGGTCTGCATATAACTGTCGGGAGTAAAAGCAAATCCCTGCGATGCTTTTCTTTTGGCATACAGTTTTATGAGGTCAGATGCAATATCTTTTACCTGTCGTTTGGTTTTGTTTTTGAGCTTTGTCCAAGCATCGCTGCCTAATTTATTAACCCTTGGTACTGCACCTTCTTTGCCGGTGAAGCGCGTAATTTTGTGTAACGAATTTATATTTACATACAATACATCATTATCTTTATAGATTATACGAATGGCTTCCTGCATTGCTCCATTCACTTCTATTTTCTGCAAGCCGCTGTAAACACCCACACCATGGTCTATATGTGTTACGTAATCTCCCGGTTGCAACTCACGCAATGCCCTCATGGTTAA
The DNA here is from genome assembly GCA_903916555.1 of uncultured Bacteroidota bacterium. Lineage (GTDB taxonomy): Bacteria > Bacteroidota > Bacteroidia > Chitinophagales > Chitinophagaceae > CAIYTT01. The sequence continues at coordinate 51,607 of CAIWXG010000365.1, read as the reverse complement.
GGCTTTACCCTTACTATAAGCCTGCTTTACAGTATATTTATGGTACCTCTGAAATATTTGGTGGTCGGTATAGCAAATAACTTTTTTGTCGTGGTCTATAAATCCCTTGCTTATAGACGTTGTTATAGGCACAAAATTGATACCTGCATTTAAATCATCAAATATGCTTCTTAACCGTTCTAATTGTTTTGGGTTTTCTGCAAAAATATAGGGTACATATTTATTGGCTATACATTTTTGCAAATCAGCAATCAGCATGTTAAACTGTCTGTTAAACACGGGCTGTTCATCTGTAGCAAATTTAAATGTGGCATCAATCGGGTCATTTGTAATTTTTTCGAGAGAATGATTATACCATTCTATTAGATGTTTATTCTTAATTTTTTCTTGCCATTCATTGCCTGTTTCAAAGTCAGTAGTAGAAATTTCCTTTAGCCACTGTTCTTCATGGTCTATTGCAATATGCATTACTTCAGTTTTGGGCGGTAAATCTGCAGCCAGTTTCTGAAGTTTGCCAATTGTAAAATTAAGGTCTTTAGCCCAAAATATAGTATTCTCGGGCATATAATCTAATAAAGAAATCTTATCCTGAGTATCAAATTTCGTTTCTATATTAGGGATTATAGATACCTGTAAAAGTTTTCTTTCAGATAACTGTGTTTCCGGATTAAAAATTCTTATGCTATCTACTTCTGTATCAAAAAGCTCTATGCGGTAGGGATGTTCATTGCCAAAAGAATAAATATCCAATATGCCGCCACGCATGGCAAACTGCCCCGGCTCGTAAACAAAATCTTCTCTATGGAAACCTAAGGTAATAAATTTTTCTAATAGACTATCAAGCTCTAATTGTTCGCCTACTTTTATGCTTATCAGATTACTGCTAAGCGATGTAGGATTTATTACTTTTTCGAATAATGCTTCGGGATACGTAACCAGTATTTTCTTATTTGTTTTTTTGCCCGACAGTTTAGTGAGTGCCTCTGTACGCAACATTACATGGCTACTGTTCAGTTCTTGAAAATTACCTGTGCGTTTAAAAGAATCGGGAAAGAAGAAAACATCTAAAGCTTTTGTAAGGTGTTCAATATCATTATGGAAATAAGCGGCTTCTTCCTTGTCGTTTAGTATAAAAACATGGTTGTAATCCATTTGATGCCAAAGACCGGTAGCCATAAAGACAATAGCAGAGCCACGTAAATTATCTAAATATACCCTTATCTTATGGTCTGATATAGCAATACCTGCCGCTATTTGTTTTAGACGGATATCGTTTTGGTATAAGCCTTGTAATACATCAAGGTTCATTGTATAGCAAAGGTAGGTAAATAGTATGGTTTGTTGATTATAGTTTATTTAATAGCATAAAATTAATTTATATTATTCCATATTGCGTAGGGATACTTTAGAATTAAATACATATGAATATTTTCAAATTTATTTATATATATAACATATTTATTGCTTTGTTGTAAAATACTACAATCATTTTTTTAAATTTTTCATTAGTCTTTATTTAGCGAACTTTACAGCCAGATGAAGAACCTACGTTCGCTAAACAAATATTTTGTAAAATATAGATTGCGTTTATTGCTCGGTTTATTATTTGTAGCCATATCAAGCAAATTTGCAGTATTACCGGGTAATATAATAAAAGATATATTAGACCAAGTGCAAGAGATGATAGTTGCTAAACAAAAATCTGACCAAATTTTCAGTGTCGTTCTTAAAGGTGGTTTAACTATCTTAGGTTATGCACTATTACGCGGTCTTTTTATGTTTATGATGCGACAAACAATTATTGTAATGAGCCGCCATATTGAATACGACCAAAAAAATGAAATTTATAAACAATATCAACGATTAAATACCCAGTTTTATAAATCCCATTTTATTGGTGATTTAATGAATCGGATTTCAGAAGATGTATCAAGAGTAAGAATGTACACAGGACCTTCTATAATGTATTTTTCTGCTATGCTGTCCCTTACCATTTTATGTATTTGGGATATGCTTAACGTAAGCATTGCGTTAACTTTATGTGTAATAACGCCATTGCCTTTATTAGCATTATCTATTTATTATGTAAATAAAATCATCTTTAAAAAAAGTAGCGAAATACAAGCTCAACTATCCATACTAACTACAACTGCACAAGAATCTTATTCCGGTATTAGGGTCATAAAATCTTTTGTACAAGAAAATAATATGATACGCTTTTTTGACAAAAATTCTGAACTGTATAGAAAAAGTACCATTAATCTTTCTCTTACAGAAGCAATTTATTTTCCGTCAATGACCTTTTTTATAGGGTTAAGTATGCTTTCTACTATATTAATAGGTGGCTATTTTGCAATAAAAGGAGATATAACAACCGGCAACATAGCGCAATTTGTTATTTATATTAACCTTCTTATGTTTCCAATTTCCAGCATTGGTATGGTAGCAAGCATGACACAACGTGCAGGGGCATCTCAAAAGCGGATAGACGAGTTTTTACAGATGAAACCGGATATTGTAAGCCCTACTGATGCAATAGACACTAAAATAAACGGAAATCTTTCAATAAATAATATTTCTTTTACCTATCCGAACACAGGCATAAAAGCATTAAACAATTTCTCATTACAGGTAGCTTCAGGACAAAAAATAGCTATTATAGGCAAAACAGGTTCCGGAAAATCTACTATAGCTCATATACTTTTAAGAATGTTTGATGTAGATAAGGGAGAAATAAAAATTGATAGTAAAAATATCAAAGATTTCAACCTCGAAAATTTAAGAAATCAAATAGGTTATGCCTCTCAAGATGCTTATTTATTTTCTGATACGATAGCGAATAATATAAAATTCGGTAAAGACAATGCCACTGATGCCGAAATAAAAGATGCTGCCCGCATGGCTGATTTAGATAAGGATATTTTGGCTTTAGAAAAAGGTTACGATACAATAATTGGCGAACGGGGTGTAATGTTATCGGGCGGGCAAAAGCAACGGATGGTGCTAGCAAGGGCAATATTAAAACACAATAAAATACTAATACTTGATGAATGTTTATCGGCAGTAGATACACAGACAGAGAAAACGATACTATCGAATCTTAAAAATTATCTTGATGGTATTACCACATTTGTTATTACACACCGCATTTTTACCGGTTGGGTTTTCGACCAGATTATAGTTCTTGATGCAGGCGAAATAGTGGAAAAAGGAACACATGATGAACTTATGGCATTAAAAGGACAATATGCAAAATTATACATACATCAAAACGAATAATGGATACATTTTATTTATGGATTTAAAGAAAGAATCGAAATAAAATAAATATTTATATTGTTGGGAAATAGCAGTTGCATTACTTTACAATTGCATTTTCAATCATAATATCAAAAGCATAGCCGTATCCAAAATCTTTATTCACGCTTACTAATCCTTCCAAAATTACAATATCCCCCACTTTTACTTCAGATGGTGAAGTAATAACCAAATCATATTTTCCATTTAAGTCTGTACCGTCTTGCAAATGAATCCAGTTTTTATACATTATACCAGCATTATATTTAGTTACTTGTCCCTTTATTTTCACTGTTTTGCCTGCATAATCATCTTTTTTTGATAATAGCTGTGCTATCGTAATGCAGTCAGCAGGTACATCTATCTTCAAATCTTTTTTTGTATCAGCAACAGCTTTTCTTTTATATACCTGTGCATCGGCATGATGCCCTGAAATAGAAGTGTCTTTTACCGGTTTCGCACTCACATCACTTATAGGCTCTGTACTTACTTCACCTAAAAATAATACTAAGTCAAAAGTTCGGTTAAGTTCTTTACTTACAAATTTTGTCATAGGTAAGCCACCGGAATAATAATAAGTATCACCCACTTTTGCTTCCATTGTTGGCACTGCAAGCCAAGAATCAGTTGAATCATTAACTTTACCATGCAGATAAGTATAATTAGATGTTTGCACTACTTCTTGAACAAGAATTTTATGTGAAACAATTTTTTTACCTTCAAAGAAAGCAAAACATGTTTTTGAATTTAAAAATGTAATATTTAAAATAATCAATAATGCAAGAACTACTGCTTTTAAAAAAGTTGTCTTTTTCATTTCTTTGTTTTATTAGATGAAATAAAATGTTTAGTTTGAATACTTAAGCTTGAATAAACAAAAATAAAATAAAATTTTGTGTTGATTGCCTCTATTCCACGATGCAATATTATTCATGAATTAGTATAAATTATATGAATATTGTCATAAATAAAGATGACTAAAGTCATTGAAAAGAATCATGTCCAATAATAATTTTGCGGAAGTTTATAGACTATACCAAAGTGTTTTACATATACTGTGTTATTTGTAACATTTTAAAATAAAAATAAATTGAAATTATTCTTTTGTAATACAATATAGATTTATATCGTATTTTGAAGAAGTTTAATTGAAAAAATAAAAAACATTCAAAATGAAAAAGAAAAAATATTTGATTTTCGTGTTAATCTTTGCTATTAGCATAGATTTGGTTTCTTGCAGTATTTTTCATAAAAAATCAACTGAAATTAAAAAGGAATCTATATTGTATCCCGCACCACCGGATACGGCAAGAATACAATATCTTACTACAATAAATGGGTCCAATTTTTTAGGTAAAAGGTCTAAGTTTTCAACTTTTGTATTAGGTAAAGAAGAGATTAGATACATAAATAAGCCTTATGGAACCGCAATGCGTAATAATATTTTATATGTATGCGACCCTGGTGCCGGTGCATTGGAAATTATTGATTTTCCTAAGAAAAAATATACAACATTCGCACCAGCCGGTAGTGGACAATTAAAAAACCCTTTAAGTTGCTTTGTAGATACTAATGAATACATTTACGTAGGCGACCAAGGGCGACACGAAGTAGTTATTTTTGATAGTTTACATAACTTTAAAAGCAGAATTAATGATACTGGAGACTTTAAACCTACTGATTTAATGGTTTATGGTAATGAATTGTGGGTTACCAATCCGTCTAAGCATACAATTAATATATATGATAAGAAAACTTTTAAATTCTTACGCAATTTCGGTCAGTATGAGCAGGGGGATGATGGCTTCTTATATTCGCCATACAACTTGTTTATTACAGACGATAAAGTATATATAACTGATTTTGGAGATTTTAAAATTAAGGTTTTTGACCACCAGGGCAAATATTTAAACTTTGTAGGTACTTATGGCGTTGGTTTAGGTCAGTTTGTTCGCCCTAAAGGTATTGCCTGCGACCGTGAATCTAATTTATTTGTAGTGGATGCAGGTTTCGAGAACACACAAATGTTTAATAAAGATGGTAAATTACTTATGTTTTTTGGTGGTTCTTATAAAGGACCCGGAGATATGTGGTTACCCGTAAAAGTAACCATTGACTACGATGGCATAAAATACTTTAAAAAATATGTTGATCCGGCTTTTGATTTAAAATATTTGGTAATTGTATCTAATCAATATGGTCCGGATAAAATAAACGTTTATGGCGCTCTTACGCCTAAAAAATAATACAATGAATAAGAAGCAAAATAGTACTGCTATTTATTGCATTTTAGTTATAATAATGGCAGTATTTTGGGGATGTTCCATAGAACAAAGGAATAAGGCACTTACTATCTTTTTTGATGGTGTGCCGCCATTGCACCCTGAATTAACTACAAATAAGAACGTAAATAACAAATTAAGTACCAATGCTACAGATGTTAAAAAGAAAGTACCGGAAATATTTATTCACAAACCATATCTGGAACGGAAATGTGAAAAATGCCATACCGAAGACCGCCATTTGGTAAAGGAAATGCCTTCACTTTGTTATCAATGCCATAAAGATTTTAGTGAGACTTATAAGTATGTTCATGGGCCTGTGTCATCGGGCAATTGTACTAAATGTCATAATCAACACTCAGCACCTTATGCTAAACTGTTAATAAGACCAGGGCAGAGTTTATGCCTGTATTGCCATAATACATCTTTGGCAGTTAATAATAAATACCATAGAAGAATAGGTGATGCAGAGTGTACAACTTGCCATAATCCTCACGGCGGAAATAATAGAAACTTACTTAAAGAGAATGTGGCTTCAAAATTTGGAGGCTTAGCTAAAGTAAATGAATTGGCATCAAAACATTTGTTTGCACAAGTATATGTAAAAGAACCCGGAGATATAAAAGCAGGTACAGAAATAATAATTCAAGATAATGACCAGAATTTTCAAATAGTAGGCAATTCTATTACAGATGCAAATGGTAGATTCTCTATTGCAAATGTGCATGGTGGCGATAATTATACTTTTAAAACAAAAGTAGATTTACCGGATAGTGCAAAAGTGGTAATATTAGATTATAAAGACAAAGTATTATATGAGATTAATAAGAATAGTAAGGGTAAATTTAATTTTGATAAATCTGTTTACGAAGTAGCAAATAAAGTTATTGTAAGGGAGTATGGCTCTGACGATAGTTTGCAAAATGAATATGCAAGTAATACAAAAACGGAGACTAACAAGAACAACCTAACCAACAATAACAATATTGAAAATAAATTAATTGATTCCGGTAAAACAAATCCTGATATTTCATCAAATGTAGAAAATAAAATAAATAAAAACATTGACACTTCAAATAATAGTATAGCAATAAACAATAAGGCAAGCGTGAATGGTGAGAATAACACAACAAAACCTAATAATAAAACAGTAAATAATAGTATTGATAGTAATTTGACAGTTGAAAATGCATTAAACGGCAATTCTATTAATAATGTAAATGTTGCAAAAGATCTTTCTATAATTAAATTAGCAGGTACTGTTTATTATTTCAAGAAAGGAACAGGAGTAAGAGTATTAAATGAAACAGGAGACATTATAGCTATTGCTAAAGTTGATGATAAAGGTAATTTTATGTTAGAAAAAATGAAACAAGGAAATGAAACTTTATCATTTACAGATACTAACGATAATACACAGAATGTTGTTTTGTATTATAATATGAATCCAAACTATAAGGAAAAGAAAATGAATGGTGGTAGTACTGTAATTACTTCTCCTTCGGCAGAATTAGGCTTCAAACAAATAACATTAAGCAATGAAGAAACAGCTCAGTTATTTTCTGTTGTATATTATGAATATGCAAAATCAGATATTAATTCTGCCGGTATGGCTGCTTTAAAGAAAGTTGCAGAACATCTTAAACAGAATCCTGAAGTAAATGCCTATTTGGCTGCACATACCGATAGTAGAGGTACGGTTGTTTATAATCAACAATTATCAGACAAAAGAGCTCAGGCAGCAATGAATTATTTATTAAGCCAAGGGATAGCACCGAAAAGGATAAAAATTAAGGGTTTCGGAAAATCAAAATTAAAAAATAAGTGTTCTGACGGAATTGAATGTACAGAGGCAGAACATCAGGAAAATCGTAGAGTTGAGATTTCAATATTAATTAAATGATAATTGTCATTTGATAAAAAAAATAGAGAATGCGTAATAATAAATTATTTATATTATTGTGTTTTTTGGCAATATTGCCTAAAGAAATATATGCCCAAGATGCAAGTAATATCTTTTCTTTGGGTTTATGGAATCTAAACTCCGTTTCGGGAGATTTAAAAGTAGGTGCCTTATATGGGCAAGCAGGCGTATCTTCTAATGGAATTGTTGATAAATCGAAAATACAGAACTATTATGGCGGTATTGTGCTTAGAACATACAGTTATATCTGGAGTCCCAATTTTCTAACTATTGGTGTTGATGGTGGTTATTTACCACAGTCTTATCAAGACCAATATTTGGTATTTCCTAATAGGTATGATGTAATTAATGCAAAAAATTTACATTTAAATACAAGCTTATTTCCCGGTAAACCTATTACTTTAACTACCTTTGCTAATTTTGACCAAAGCTATGACAGCAGGGAAAATTTAACTGATATAAAAACAGAAAGTAAAACTGTTGGTGGTAATCTCTCTCTATCAAATAAGGTATTACCAATTTTATTAGCTTACAATGAGAGTAACTGGACTCAAAAAGAGATACAAACAAGCAGAAATTTCTTATATGACCAGAAAACTTTTGATGCCCGAGTATCTAAAGTTTTCAGATTTAGAGATAGAAATGAATTTGTTTATTCGCATAGAGACTATATTCGCCAAGATTATAATGTGAGTCCATCTAGAAATATTTCTGATAATGTAGAATTACATAATAGTTATCTATTAGATTCAGCCGGTAATTGCAGGTTTAGTTCTAATATTTTAGGTATAAACCAGCGTGGAATTGATAGCTTTACGCAACTTAGAATCGCTGAAAACTTATTTTTAAAACTGCCCTATAAAATAAACTTTAATTGTGGTTATTCTTTTTATTATGTAAACAGGCCATCGCAAGAATTTAGCCAACACGATGCCAATTTTGTAATTAATAGACAGTATTATGAAAGTTTATATTTGGGTGTAACAGGTGATTACAACAATGCTGATGAAACTGATTATAAAGAGTCGTTTTATAACGTAGGTGCAAATATTTCGTATAATAAAAAATTACCTAAAAACGGGCTACTTTCTTTATCTTACAGTTATAGTAGAACACATGACAATAGACAAAGTCAAGATGTTACATTGCACGTGGTTAGTGAGTCGTATCTAATTAATGACAATCAAATAACAATGCTGAAATTACCTTATATTGATTTAGCAAGTATTATTGTTAGAGATGTAACAGGCACTATTACTTACCAACCTAATTTTGATTATATATTGGTTTCCAGAAATAATTATGTAGAAATACAAAGGCAACCCGGAGGACAAATTTCAAATAATAGTACAGTCTATATTAGTTATACAGCTACACAACCGGGTAATAATCAATACGATGCGGGTATTAGCGATGCTTCAATTGATATTTCATTATTCAGACGGTTATTGGGATTGCACTATAAGGTTTTGACAAGTAATTATTTTAATTTAAAAAATTCAGATAATATGTTTTTGAATTACCTAACGCATAGAATATATGGTATCAGGTCTGAATATAAATTTATTAGTGGCGGTATTGAGATTGATGATTATGAAAGTTCACTTTACCCTTATCAGTTAACCCGATATTATGCAACTTTACAAGGTAGATATAGAGGAAGATTAGCCTATTCAATTAATGGTAATTTAAGAATTTATAATAAATTGCCAAATAATGAAATTAATAGAAATTATAAAGATTTAAATGGGTTAGTATCTTACTCATTTTCACAAAGAACAAAATTAGATTTAAACGTAATTTATACTTACCAACATGGAAGGGAAATAAACTTAGATTTATTTTCTTATAAACTAAAACTAACAAGAATTTTAAGAGAGCTTGTAATTAATGCCGGTTTAGAGTCTTATACTCGTGTATATTTAGATGTACAAAAGAATAATTACACCGGTGGTTATATTCAAATTATTAAAAAGTTTAAATATTAGTACTTATGCGAAATAAAATAATATTCATATTGGCTGTATTTTCTTCAATAGCATTTACAGTTAAAGCACAACTTGATACATCTAAAACAGGATGTTCAAATATTTCTTGTCATGGTAATTTAACAAATCAAGAGGTTGTGCACCATGCAGTAAAAAAAGGTTGCGATAATTGTCATCAATCTACCGGTACTCAACATCCGCTTAAAGATGTGAAAGGCTTTAAATTAGTGTTGGATGTGCCTGCACTATGTTATAAATGCCATGACGAAAACAATACAATGAAAAGTGTACACCCACCGGTACAAAAAGGTAAATGCTTAGATTGCCATACCCCTCATAGCTCTCCTGAAAATAATTTATTGAAAAAGAATCCACCAGCAGATTTATGTAAGCAATGTCATCAATTAGAATCTGCTACCAAAAGAGTAAAACACGAACCGGTAACAAAAGGAGAATGTGTAAAATGCCACGACCCACACCAATCCGACAATAGCAAACTTTTAAACTTAGAGTCTCCGGCATTATGTTTAAAATGTCATAAAAAACAAAGCGAGGAAATAAAAATGGCAAATGTGCATCCTCCATTCCAGAACAATTGTTTAAACTGTCATAGTCATCATAGTTCTACAGAAAATAAATTGCTCGATTTACAGCCACAAAGTCTTTGCATCTATTGCCATGATGATATGCAAAAGAAAATTGATAAAGCTACTTTGGTGCATGGTGCTGTTACCGATAAAAAATCTTGTTTAAATTGCCACTCACCACATGCATCCGACCAAAAGAAGTTTTTAATAGCAGACCCCGATGTATTGTGTCTAAATTGCCATGATAAAACAATTGTAGTAGGAACAAGAAAAATAGGAAATATAAAACAGATAATACAAAAAAGTAAAGATGTACATGGTGCTATAGATAAAGTAGGTTGTATTGGTTGCCACGACCCACATGCATCATCTAATCCTTTTCTTTTAACCAAATCCTTTCCGGCTGGTTCTTACGCCCAAGCCACCAAAGAAAGTTTCGGCTTGTGTTTTAGTTGCCATAAAAGCGAATTGCTGGAAAAACAAACAACTACTGTTACCAATTTTAGAAATGGCGATAAAAATTTGCACTTTGTGCATGTAAATGGAGAAAAAGGTAGAAGTTGTACTATATGTCATAATCCGCATGGTTCAATGAACGATAATCTTATAAACGATAAAGCACCGTTTGGAAGCTGGGAAATGCCTTTGAAGTATGTACCAACAGAAAACGGAGGTTCTTGTGCTCCAGGTTGCCATACAGAAAGAAAATACGATAGAGTAAATTCAGTTTTAAAAGATAAATAAGCATACTGCAATTATATAAAATGCTTGTCATACTCTTGACGGGCATTTTTAATGTATTTTAATAAGCATGTAGAAATATTGCATAGTTCTAATTCGCTAAATTTATACAAACCAGAGTTATATATTATATAAAATAAATTATGATTATAATCATAGTTTATACTGATAATACTCATAAGAGAGGCACATACAAAATGGTAATATTGCAGAGCAAAAAAATTTAAATAAATAAGTAACATAAAACCAATTGTATAGTAAGCTAATAGACAGAATTTATAGCTAATATGAAAAAAGTTGAATGCAAATTTTGCCCCAATAATTCGTGTTACATTAAAAAGAATTACTACCCTGATATGATTGATATTTGGGAGAAAGAAAAGTATCAAAATTTGTATCATAAAGGAGAACCAATTTTTGAGACAGGTAGTTCCATATTGGGAATCTACTTTATACAAGACGGTATGGTTGAAGAATATATAGTTTTACCCGATGAGAAAAGAAGAACAATAAGATATATAGGAAATGGACAGACATTTGGAACAATAAGTATGGAAAATGAAGTATATACAATTGGTGCATTTGCAAAAGAAGATACTTTGGTTTGCTTTTTTGAAAATATACTTTTGTATGATATGATTAGAACAAATCCGATAATAGTATTTGATTTAATGCATTATTACTCACATCTTTATTGCAAAACAGGAACTCGCTTACTTACTAATTCTGCAATGAATTTAAGAGAGAAAATTGCAGCTGCTTTAATATATTTAGTTGATAATTTTGGTATTACTGCTGAAAACGAACTAAAAGATTGTTTTTCAAGAAAAGATATTGCCAATTTAACAAGCACAACAGCAGAGCAAGTATCAAGACAACTATCTGATTTTGAAAATGATAAACTTATAGAAAAACGAAATAAAAAAATAGCAATCTTACAATTAGATAAATTAAAACATATTATACAAGATTATCTTGTATAAATTTGTACAAAATTATAAATATATGAAAAAGATATTAGACACTTTATTCTCATCAAGAATGACATTGATTTTGTTGTTGATTCTTGCTATTGTTATAGGTTCGGCAACTTTTGTAGAAGAAAAATTTGACACTGATACAGCAAGAGAATTAATTTATAATACTCGCTGGTTCGAATTTATTTTTCTATTGTTAGTCATAAACTTTATAGGGCAATTACCTAAATATAATTTATTCAGCAAAAAGAAAGCCCCCGGTTTTTTATTCCATTTTGCATTTATAATTATTATTTTAGGCTCTGCTATTACCCGTTATTATGGTTATACAGGTACCATGCATATAAGACAAGGTGAGAAGGCTACAACGTTTTTCTCTTCAGAAACTTATTTAAGAATTTTAACACCCGATAATAAACAATCTGATTTATTAGTGCATTTGGGACAGTTTACAAAAAATGATTTTCACCATAAAATTGAAACATCAGACAAGAAAGTAATTGATATAGATTTTAAAAACTATATTAAAAATGCTGTAGATAGCATGGAGGAAAATGTAGCTGATGGCATAGATATTATAGAACTTGTATTACCGGGCAAAAACGGAAGAGAATCTGTTTATCTTAAAGACGGTGAGGTAAATGATATGGGACCCATTTCTATATCTTTTAATAACCCAAGCAAAGCAGATGCAATTAATATTGTAGAGAAAGAAGGTAAAACGTTTATTACATCTCCATTTGATATTAAAAGAACAAAGATGCCTGAAATGTTTAATGATACAATAAAAAAGGATATTCAAACAGAATTTAAAGAGAAAACATTACACGAAACACCGGCAGGCGTGTTTGTATTTAAAAAATTATATAAAAAAGCAAAAATAAAACTTGTTTCAAGCAAAGACGATGAGAAGGGTGTAGATGCGCTTGGTGTTGTAATAACTATAAATGGCAAAAATCATGATGTGCAAATATTAGGCGGTTCCAGCTATTTAGCCAGATACCAAGATTTGGACTTAGATGGCTATAAATTTAAAATAGCTTATGGACTTAAAGAGAGAGATTTACCGTTTTCAATAACATTAAACCGTTTTATTTTAGATAGGTATGCAGGTTCTATGAGTCCTTCTTCTTTTACCAGCGATGTTACATTAAATGATACAAGAAATAATTTAACTAAACAAACAAAGATATTTATGAATAATGTATTGGATTATGAAGGTTTCAGATTCTTTCAATCTTCTTACGACCCTGACGAACAAGGCACAATTTTATCTGTAAACCATGATTTTTATGGTACTTGGGTTTCATATATAGGCTATTTTCTTATGGCATTAGGCTTTTTCCTAACTCTGTTTAATCGTAATTCAAGATATATATTGTTAAGTAAGAGCATTCGCTATATAAGGCAAGCAAGAAAAACAGCAGCAATCATAATAGTATTATTAGGGCTTAGCAGCCTAAGCTTTGCACAAACAACAACAAGCCATATTAATGAAGCACAAGCTGATAAATTTGCACATTTAATAGTACAAACTTATGATGGTCGTTTTGAACCTGCACACACAATGGCTTACGATGTTATGCACAAATTAGCACGCAAAGACAAATTTGATATAGAAGGTGTAGGGAAAATGAATGCCATGCAAGTATTTATGGATATGATTTTGAATGCAGAATTTTGGAAAGATCAAAAAATAATTTATATTAAAGAAAAATCTGTACAAGATATTTTGGGTATAAATGGCAAATATGCTTCTTATAATAATTTCTTTGATGCAAGCGGTAATTATAAACTTAAAACTTTTGCGGAAACTTCATTTAGAAAAAAACAATCTGAACAAAATATTTTCGACAAAGAAATTATTAAAGTTGATGAGCGTGCCAATATTTGTATGATGACTTTTAATGGTAGTATGCTTAAATTATTCCCTATTCAAGGTTCGCCAAATAATACATGGACAAGCTGGGACGATTCTATGGCTACTGTACTACTAACCGGCAGTATAAAAATACTTAATGATGATTTGCAACTAAGAGAACTTACCTATAGAAACATTATGGGCTTATACTTGCAAGAATTGTATAAGGGCACCAAAACAGGAAATTACGAAAGACCTGAAAAGATATTAAGCTATATAGCTAGTATGCAAAGGCAAAGTTCTGCTGCTAATCTTTTACCAAGTGAAGGCAAAGTAAATCTTGAAATACATTATAATAAATCTCAAATATTTATTTTTCTTTGCTATGGCTGTTATGCAATGTTAAGTATTATATTATTGTTACTTGCTTTTATAGATATTCTAAATACTAAAAAGAATATAATTTTAAAATGGCTTTTAAATATTTTTATATTCTTATTAATATGTGCATTCCTTTACCATACTTATGGTTTAATTTTAAGATGGTATTTAACAGGTCATGCACCTTGGAGTACAGGTTATGAAGCGTTATTATTAATAGCCTGGGGTGGTTTATTGGCTGGTTTCTTTTTTATCAGAAACTCTAAAATTACCCTTGCAGCAACAACTTTACTAGCATTTTTTGTACTTATGACAGCCAGCCATAGCAGCTACGACCCCCAACTTACCAATTTGCAACCTGTATTAAAGTCGTATTGGTTAGTAATACATGTGGCTACTCTTACTATAAGTTATGGTTTCTTGGGTTTAGGTTTTATTTTAGGTCTTATAAATCTGTTTATTTACTTATTTAAAAACAAAAAGAATCACCAGCGTTTAGATGTTGTTACCAACGAACTGTCGCACATAAATGAAATGAACCTTACAATTGGTTTGTTTTTGGCAACGGTAGGCACCTTTTTAGGTGGTATATGGGCTAATGAATCATGGGGTAAATATTGGGGCTGGGATGCTAAAGAAACATGGGCATTAGTAATAGTTATTACCTATACTATTGTACTACACTTGCGTTTTGTACCAAAATTAAAAAGCGAATATGTATTTAATATTAGTGCAGTATTAGGCTATAGTAGTGTACTAATGACCTTTTTTGGGGTAAATTATTATTTATCAAAGGGCTTACATAGTTATGCTGCCGGCGATACACCTGTATTCCCAATGTGGGCATGGATTAGTATTTTCTCCGTTTTTGTTCTCATTATTGCCGCAGGTATAAAACAAAGGTCTATACGAAAAAATACAGATGACTAATTATATTATTTCATTTTAATTTATTGTGTTATGAAAAATTACTTAATTATTCTTTTCTCACTTACTTTATTTTCAACAGCTACATTTGCTAAAGATGAAAAAGCCGAAAAAGAAAATAAAAAAAGAATAGAAAAAGAAGAGCAACATTATCAAAAGGAATTAAGAAAAAATGCTGGTAGTTCCCTACCCTATTGGCATCATGCAATTAATTTAGCTGAAATAAAATCAGAATGTATTACAGCAAAAGATTTTTATATAAAAGCTATTAAAATTGATTCAACAAATGGATTGTTGCAAAAAGATTATGGTAAATATTTGTATGATAAATTGCGTGAATACGATGATGCCAATGAGGTTTTTATAAAAGCAAAAAAGTATCTTCCTACAGATGCAGAAATAGTTAAATATCAAGATAATTTAAAAATAATTTTTGATAATCGTAATAGAGAAAATAAACTTAGAGATATTGGTATATCTAATAGTACTATTATAGATACAACAGTAAACTTTGCAACTATAACAAAATTTGATTCATTATTTTTTATTCTTGCGGATTCAAATAATTATAATAGCTATAAAAAATTATTAAGCAGGTTCTTAAAAGATGATAATAGTTTAACTCCTGCCGAAATGTATATGTTAATTGTAGGGTACTCCAGACAGAAAACATATAATTCGTTTGATTATAATGCTATTTCTGAATTAAGAATGCAATCAGATTTAGATACGGCAATAAGTAAGGGTAATTTAATTATTAATACAAATCCATTAAATCCCAGTCTTAATAAAGAAATGATGTATTTCTACAGACTAAAAAAGGACGATGCAATGGCTAATAAATTTTTAAACAGAGTACATCAATATTTTAATGGCATGATGTATGGTGCTGATGGCACTTGCAAAAGACCTTATATTACACTTTGGGCTAAGGAAGAGTATAGTTTTCTTACTTATTTGGGATATGAACCTACTGAATTTCATTCTATGGGTAGCTGTGCTAATCTGATGTCCGAAATTGTAGAAGTAAAAAAGCCCAACTCAAAAGCAAGTAAAGACATTCATTTTGATATGCAATTGATTTACTTAATGACAACGGGTAAGTAATTTTAACAAATAAACAAAACTTAATTCCACCTCTTACCCATGCATTATATCTATAATTTCTGTGGCTGCAATTAAAGATGCTTGTTTATTGCCTAAGCTGTGCCAAAGGGCTTCGTAATCTTGCTTAAGTGCTTTTTTATAGTCGGCATCGTTAAGCATGCGATTAAGGGCGGTTTTTAAATTGGTTTCATTTAGATCGTTTTGTATTAACTCTGTTACTACTAATTTGTCCATTATTAAATTAACGAGCGATATATATTTTACCTTCACTAATTTCTTAGCCAGCCAAAAAGATATTGGGTTGCCTTTATAACATACTACCTGTGGCACAGCAAATAGGGCGGTTTCTAAAGTAGCAGTACCACTTGTTACTAAGGCTGCTTCAGCTTGCTTTAATAAATTATAGGTATCGTTTTTAATTAATACAACAGGCAAATTACCAATAATTTCATTATATAAGCTATCGGGTTGCGATGGTGCTTGTGCTACAACGAAACAATATTGTGGAAAATATTGAACCATTTTAAGCATTATTGGTAATTTTAATTTAATTTCTTGTTCACGACTACCCGGCAAAATAGCTATTATTGGCTTATCACTAATTTTATGTATCGGTATATTTTCTTTTTCATTACGTATCACTTCCACTAAAGGATGCCCAACGTAGGTAACATTGTAATTCCATTTACTGTAAAAAGATTTTTCAAAGGGTAGTATAACAAGCATTTTATCTACATCTCTTTTCAGTTTATGTACTCTGTTTTCCTTCCAAGCCCATACCTGTGGCGATATATAGTAAACAACTCGTATTCCATTTTTTTTAGCCCATTCCGCAATACGCATATTAAAGCCCGGATAATCTATTAGTACAAGTACATCGGGCTTAAACTCCAAAATATCGCTTTTGCAAAATTCTATATTTTTTAATATGGTTCCTAAATGTTTAATTACCTCTACAAAGCCCATAAAAGCAAGATTGCGATAATGGCGTACTAAGCTTGCACCGGCAGCTTCCATTTTATCGCCACCCCAGCATCTAATAGTTGCCTTTGCATCTTGCTTATGTAAAGCTTTAATAAGATTAGCCCCGTGTAAATCGCCACTGGCTTCGCCTGCTATTATATAATAGTTCATTTTAAAAGTACTATTTACAAAATGTATTTTATAGTTACAATAACCAAAGCATATAAAACAGTAGCTATAAAGATACCCCTCGCTGTTAGGTCGAGCCGCTTGCCGGTATAGTAGATAAAAGGAATAATATTAACCAGTAAACCTAATGTAAAAACTTTAGATGCGGTATCGTGGTCGTGTGTTAAGTTATATAAAAACACATTGAAAGGTGCATGTTTAAACCAAAGCAAATACATAATAAACAAACCGGCAAAGGGTAATACCATCCCTATTATAAAGCCCAAAACGGGAATATTTTTTCTCATAGAACGATTATAATTGAGGCTGCAAGATACAACCATTGTTTATTACATAATTAGGTTTGTATTATAATGTTGCTATATAGAGTATATTTGTTGCTTATTAATAGGTTTTGAAAGAAAATAGGCTCAACACATTACTTCCTAAATTAATAAATAGTCTATTTACAGACTTTGGTATTTTCATTTTTTCGTTCTGTACCTTATTTATTTTGTATCTGCCGGCGGCAAAAGCAGGTTTTGTAACAGATTTTACCGGTTGGCTTGAGGATGAAAAAACACATTCGTTTTTAGATATTATTAATCGCACCTATTACCATGGGCAAAGCTTCTATCAGGTAACACAATTTAATACTTATCTGTTTTATAAACTATTGGGTGTAAATACATGGTACTGGCATGTTTTGTTTCTAATGATACATAGTATAAATACAGTACTGCTATTTAAGTTATGTAAGCATCTATTCTATTATACAGGTATAAAAGAAGCCAATGCGATTGCATTTATAGCCATACTTTTATTTAATGTTTCCCCTTATCTGTCGGAGGTTGTGATATGGGAACCTTCGTTTCATTTTTTGCAGGGTTTATTTTTTATATTACTTATATTAAATTGGTTGTTTAAATATGGGCACAATGGCAATAAAAAATATGCTATATGGGCATTTATTGTCTATTTTCTTTCCACATTTAGTTTAGAAATTTTTTATATAACACCTTGGTTAGTTTTAGTAATCTATTTTTACTTACGTTTTAATAAAAGTGCAGAGCGGCAAAATGCTAAAAACATACTTTTGTTGTTCTTTTTGCCTCAATTGCTGCTGTTTGCAGTACATATTGTAGCCATAAAATGGGTGTATGGTGGCTGGGTAGCACATATAGGCTCAAATGCAGTTGTAACTGCACCCTTTACCGGCTTAGGTAAACCTGCAAAATATCTATTTCATTTACTTTTTGTTGGCAGATTCTTCCCAACCGAATACAAAAACAATGTTTATGCATTTTGCGATAGTAATTTGGGTATGATAGCTTTCTACACCTTCCTTGCTACTATAATGACTTTAGTTGTAATCTATTTTAATAAAATGAATGCCAAATGTCAAATTTTAAGCCTTCTGTTTTCATTAATGCTAATTACCACTTTTATTTTAATACCCTTATGGTTTAGTACTATTTTACTTGTTTATTGCGATAGATATTTATACTTTACAGAACCGTTTTTTTATGTTTTTGTAGCTATACTTTTCAGTTTAATAAGTGTAAAACTTATAAAAACAGTACTTATATCTTTATTTGCAATTGTAAATCTGCGTTTTGCAATACAAGTAAGCAGGTATTGGGGTAAAGCAGAAAGGGTGATTGCAGGATTGCACACCACACTGCCTGAAGAGAAAACAAAAAAGATTTTGTTATTAAACATACCCGAATGCTTGAATGGCGTACCCATGCTGGGGGCAGAAAAAGAAAGCGAATTTAAATTAATACATAATTTGCTATTCCCTGATAACAAAATAAGTACTCCCTTATACGATTGCATGGCTTATAACATGACAAGCCCCACCGATGGCGCCAATGTAATAGTAATGAACGACAGCACCATAAGGGTAACACTAAACCAGTGGGGTACTTGGTGGTGGTTTGCCACACAAGGCGGTATTAGCTACGAGAACACCGATTACAAATTAAACGTAAAAGATGTAGGGCATTTCTATGAACTTACCTTAAAAAAGCCCGCAAACAATTATGTACTGCTCTACCAGGTAGGCGATAGTTGGAAAAAAGTAGATTGGAGTGTTGGGGATAGGTTGCAGGAGTAGAAAGGGTGGATGTGATGCAATTCAGAATATGAGGAATGAGAGCATTGCATTTTCAAGTTAGACCAAAAACTGTTTATGAAGTTGACATTAAATTCTTTGAACAATACATGTAAATCATTTATTATTTAATAAACCTAATGTACCAAACTCCTCTCAATGGTATATCTACTGGCGTGGCTTCTAAGAATTAAAAAATTAATTAAACGTATAGAACTTATTTATCTTAAATATCTTAGCTTTGTTATTAATTTTGGTTTTATGACTTATATAGTAATAGATACAAGTAATAAGCAAGCAGAAAGTTTTTTAGAGTATGTAAAAACTTTGTCGTTTGCTAAAATTGAAACCGAATTAAATTCGACTACTTTAAAAGCAATGGATTCAGCAAAAAAAGGCAAAACAACTAAACATAAAAACGCTAAAGAACTAATCTCATTTTTGAATAAATAGTATATGTGTATCACTTAAATACAACAAAGCAATTCGAGAGAGATTATAAATTGTGCAAAAAGCGTGGTTTAAATTTGGATTTGCTCAATTTGGTATTCGACTTTTTGGAGGAAAACGGAAATTTACCGCTAAAATATAAACCTCATAAATTAAGTGGCAATTATTCCGGCTTTTTTGAATGACATATTCAAAACGATTGGTTATTGGTATGGGCAACTGATGATGAAAAACAAACAATTACATTAACAAGAACAGGCTCACATAGCGATCTTTTTTAAAATTACAATATAGTGAAAGCCTGCTATTACCACGATTATACTACAGACCTGCGTCAGATTGACACAATATAAAATTTTTTATCATTAAAGTTTATCGATTTTTTCCGTAATTATATATTCTAATTATTTCTACTTACCTACGATTTATTCCATCTATCTGTAAGTAGTATAGCCTTGTTTATAGCCGACTTGTTCCTTTGGGAAATGAGAACAGGGAAAATGAGATTACATCATTATTTTTTTACCACAAACTGTCCATGAGCAATTACACTACCTATTATTGCTAATGCGATTCAGTATATTCATCGTTTTGCTGAATAAACTTTATTACCTTGGTATATTCTATATTATGAGTTTACCTTTCAATTCAAGTTCGTTAGTAAACCTTACCGTTTCGTGCAAAAAACTACAACTTATAGGCTGAATAGTTACAGCTTATTTTATTACCATACATTTTTAAATAAAAAAGCTATCTACATAAACTGTAAATAGCTTTCATATATAAACTAAAACAAAGCAATACTAAGGACAAGAAAGCAAAGTACTATAATGTACCATAGTAGTATCTGTATCTGCATAAAATGGGTCCGTATCAAATGTTGTTCCTGAATAGCTTGCAGGGCTGTAAGAAGTAGTTGGTTGTACATTTATCATACTTACATGCGGAGTATGACCACCGGCACATGCAGGATTTTGTTGTGCATGTAACCAAGTAGTTAATAAAACAGGTTGGTCGAACATTGCAGGGTCAAAAACAAACGCTTTAGGGCCTGTTGGTGTTTTTATGGTTACTAAAGGTGCTACGTGATACCACCAATTAATGCAACAACCACCCCATTTTTCACCTTTTACACAAAGCTCATCTGACCCTGAATTGGCAAAACTAAAAATCTTCTGTGTTGCATAATGGTATTTGTTATTTATAACATAACACATTTTATGTGCCCTTGCATAGCAACCGTCTTCGCAATATTGAAACGAAATGCAATAATCAATGGCATAAGGACCAGATAAAGCACAACATTGTTTAGTTAAAAAATTAAACATAAGTTGAGCTGTTGCCATATCGGGTATCATATTAGTAAGACCTGGTGTTGTAGTATTTATAATGCCCATAGCTTCCAAATTTTCTGTTATAGCCGGGTTAGCATTTATTTGTTCTGTAGAAAATATTGCAGATGCTGCATTATTCATTACATGTTTTTGTGCATATCTTTTTTGGTCTTCGCTTGTTACATTCTCGGCTTTAGTAATAATACCTTGCCATGGGTCGTAGGTAATTTTAATGGGCGTATTTGCTTTTTGAGCAATATCCAGAAAATTAAGTAAGGTAATATCGGCAACATTATATACTCTTTCATGCTTATTTAATAATACTACTGATGGTGTACCATCAGTAGATTTCCGAATAGCAGCAATAGTTACAATGTCTGTCATAGGCATATTTTGTGCTATTGGTGTTGGAGTTGGTGCATTTGCAATTTCCGTTGTTTTTTCTTTTGGTTTACAACATTCTTTCTTTTTATTACACGCATTTATAAATACCAAACCTCCGGCGAAGGCTAGTAAGGCTAACACCGCAGTAATTTTTATCCTATTTTTAAAGGTAGTATTCTTCATAATAAACTATTTTATTAAATTTTTCAGCACAATATAGTTACTATTTTTCATTTATCAAGAATGGTTTCAAAATATATTTATTAATAGAATTATTATTATTTATTTAAAAATATACCTAACTTTCGCAATTTATACGCTGAATTCTTTAAAACTATATAATGAAGCAAATATATTCTTTCATCCTTACTATTTTTATTCTCAATAGTGCTTTTGCGCAAACACAAACATTAAAATTTGCATCGGCTAAAAATCGTTTACATATTTTATCTTATATAATGCAAAATAGCAATAGCATAAAACAAGAACAAAGAACGACATTAGGTATTGCGTTAGAAAGAATTGTGGCACAAAGTACTACCGATAATACGCTGCATACACTAAGCGATTCAGTATATTTAAGCTATAGTGCTTCGCGCGGTTCTACTTTCGATTTTAATTATATGCTTTATGCCTATAATTATCCTTATAATGCTACTCCTTTATTTAATTTTTCAGGTTTGTTTACACAACCAAAGGTATTATTTGATACTTATGCACACTGGACTATCAACCCTAATACCCTTGTATATGGTTATTATGAATCTGCTTATGGTGGTTATGATATTAGCAATAATCTAATTTCTTTTCACGATGTTTTTGTAGACTCTATAACAAATAGAAATACTACTGATTATAATACCTTCGACATATATAATAATATTACTAAAGGAGAAACAAATGCATGGGTTTCGGGTATAGCTGATAGTGCATTTAAACAATATTTTTCGTATAATACAGCCAATAAATTAATTAAAGACAGTATTTATGAATATCACTTAGGTAGCTGGCATTTGGCTGCAAAATCTTTTTACATCTACGATGGCAGTAATAACTTAATTCAAATAGATTGCTATGGCAATACTACCGATACTACTTTCTTATCTGTATTACAAGAACAATTACAGTATATAAACACTTATGATGGTAGCAATAGATTATTAACAGTACTTACAAATATTTATGACGGTACTACTTTAGCCCAATCTGCTAAAGATACATTTGCATATACAGGTGTTTCAATAGGACATAATTTTAATACTTCTTGGCGTGATTACCAATATGATAATATTAATCATTATTGGGCTCCTATATTTAACATGACCAAAGTTTTAAACGGTGCCGGTTTGCCGGATACCGTAAACATAAAAGGATTTGATAGTTTACTTAATTCTTGGGTACCGCAAACAATGGAAAAATTTGTTTATGACAGTTATTTTAATCCCGATACTATGTATGAATATGACTATAATTTCACATATTTCCCTTCTACTCCTAATTACACAACTGTATATTATTACAATTTGTTCACAAGTACTTTAGCAATTTCAAATACAAATACAAATAATAAATTTAATACAATTACTATTTATCCTAATCCAGCTAAAAATAGTATTACAATAAATACACAAAATAGTATAAACAGTGCTTTTATAACATTAATTAATTCGCAAGGGCAATTGGTTAGAAGAGAGAAATTAGATAATACAAGTAACGTTAATATACAAGATTTAGTACCCGGTATTTATTCTTTATTGTTGCAAGATATGAATGGAAACTATTTACTTAAACAAAATATAATAAAAGAATAAGTTCTAATAAAAATATATATTGTTTTTCAATCATTATTTTAATGGATTACCCTAAAAGAATTTCATTTCTTTGTCATCCCTATCACAGAGGCGGAGTAACCCGCTGGATGGCAGATGCAGCTATTTTTTTATCAAATAAAGGTGTTGAGGTTTTTTTTATAACATTAGAACCTAAAAAAGATTTTTTTTCAGGACAAGGAAGGGAAACACTGATACAATTAATAGAAAAAGCAGGGACATCAATAAAAATTATTAAAACTAAAGTAGGCAGGTCTTTTGAGTTTGGTACACCCTACTATTGTGCAATTATCTACAAACAAGTAACAGAATCAGGCTTACCTTTAGGTACACCCATAATATTGTCTGATGATTTATACGTGTGGATGGCTGCAACCTATTTACATGCATCTTATCCTATAATTGGTGTTTTGCATGCCGATGAAGAATATTATTATAAACTGGCACAAAATTATTATCAGTCAACTGATGCATTCGTATGTGTTTCTAATAGAATTTTAAAAAATTTATTAGAAAAGAGCAACCTTATATCAGCAAATAATGTAAAAGTAATTCCTTGTGGTATTCACTTACCCGAAATTGTATATAAAGAAAAAGACGATAATACGCTACAATTAATATATGTAGGAAGATTAACGGAGTATCAAAAAAGAGTTAGTGATATTTTTAAAATATGCGAGAGGCTTTATGCTGATAATCTCCAATTTCATATTACAATAATTGGCGAAGGTGAAGCTAAAAATAAATTAATAGAGCAATTCCGGGTTGCCAATATGGAAAAATTAGCAACATTTACAGGTTGGCTATCCCAAAATGAGGTTAGCGATTATTTAGCTGTATCAGATATTTTAGTACTTACATCAGACTTTGAAGGGATGCCTGTTGCCATGATGGAAGCTCTATCGGCAGGTTGCGGTGTTGTGGGTACAAGAGTTAGCGGCATGGAAGACTATGAAAATGTACCGGAAGCTGAAAACTGTTTACAAGTATATATTGTTGGCAATATAAATGATGCTGTATATAATATTAAAAAGTTAGCATCTATTCCTTACGTTATTAGAAAAAATGCAGCCCGTACTATTGCTGAAAAAGATTTCAGTATGGAAATATGTGTCAATAAATATATGGAAGTTTGCAATTCAATACCCACTCGCATATTTCAAAAAACAAATATAGCAATTTCTACAAAAGCAATCGTGTTATCAAAATTTCGTGCTGCAATCAGATACTTAAAAGTTAGATTCAGATAAATGTTTGGATTTGCAGAATTAAGATAGGTAAAACCTAAATATTATGTAATTTTTAATTTCTTTTTTTGCTAAATGTAACAATTCTATCTTTATAAACAGCTAATAGTACGTTTATTTCATAGATAAAAACTTATCAATCACATAGTAACAATAACATAATAATTACTTAATCTAAAAAGTTATTTGTAGCAACATTATACCCCTACTTTTACAAAAAATACAACAATTATTTTTTTAATAAGTATTTGAGTTAATATTATTCGTATAATGAAAAACAATTCTATTTCTACAAAATTTTTACCGTTAATTGTAACTTTACTTTTCTTAGCTACAATAGATAAAGCAACTGCAACATGTGCCACCACCGCAGCACCCACTTTTTCTTCCGGCTGTACTGCCGAATATTATACTTCAATAACTGCATCAGGTACTTCTGTAAGCTCAACAATAGCATACTCAGGTTCATCTTGCTCGGGTTCTTACTTTAATTATTTTGCTACCCAAGGTATTACTGCACCCGCAGGCACTACAGTTAACATGAGTATAAACAGAGTATATTGTACCTATACTGCTTACCTTACTGTATATGTAGATTGGAACAATGATGGTATTTACTCTCCGGGAGAGTTAGCAGGTACCATGATTACATTGGGCTCGCATGTAACGGCAACTACCTATAATTTCACCATACCTACAACCGGTGTTGTAACAGGTGTTAATTTACATACGCGTGTCTTTATATCTGAGTTATCAAGCGGGCAACCTTGTACCGGTAATTATGGCGAAGCATGTGAATATTACATCAATGTTACCTGTACTACACCCACAATAACTGCCAGCCCCTCACCCACAAGTTTTTGCAGTGGTGGTAGCGGCGTGTCATTAACAGCTACAGGAGCTGGCACGGGTGGTACTTATACTTGGTTGCCGGCAACAGGGCTTTCTGCAACAACAGGAGCAACAGTTACAGCAACACCCGGCAGCACAACAATATATACGGTTACTGGTACAACTTCTTTAGGTTGCTCTTCAAGAGCAATAGATTCTGTAATTGTAAATCCATTACCTGTTACAACGGTTACAGCTTCCGGCTCTATAACCTTTTGTGCCGGCGACAGCGTAACCCTTACAGCTACAGCAGGCAGTGGTTATAGTTATCAGTGGTATAATGGTGCTTCTGCAATTGCCGGTGCAACGAATATTTCTTATACAACAACTACAAACGGAACTTATTCTGTTTTGGTAACAAGTAGTTTTGGTTGCTCAGCTACATCTACATCAACAGTAGTAACCGTTAATCCGCTACCTACAGCAGTAATTACCCCTGCCGGTCCAACCACATTTTGTGCAGGCGGCAGTGTTGTTTTACATGCTACAACAGGTGCCGGCTATACGTTTCAATGGTTTAATAGCGGTACATTAATTACTGGTGCTGCTACCTCTTCATATACAGCAACAACAAGTGGCACTTATCAAGTAGTTATTACTAATACTAGCGGTTGCACCGATACTTCTACGGGCGTTATTGTTACTGTGAATCCATTACCTACAACTACCATATCATTATCAAGCTCTTTAACATTTTGTGCAGGCGGCAGCGTTACATTAACTGCTACAAGCGGTGCAGGTTACAGTTTTCAATGGTATCGTGGTGTAACAGCAATAGCCGGTGCTACAACTATTTCTTATACTGCTACAACAACCGGCAATTATAAAGTAATAGTTACATCAGGTGCAGGTTGCAGTGCCACTTCTATTACTTATACAGTAACAGTTAGTGCATTACCAACAGCAAGCATTACTGCTGCCGGGCCTACAACTTTTTGTACAGGCAGTAGTGTAGTGCTTAATGCAACAACAGGTGCAGGATATACTTATCAATGGTTTAATAGCGGTGTTGTAATAAGTGGGGCTGTTTCATCTTCTTATACTGCTACTACAACCGGTAATTATAATATTGTTGTTACAAGTGCTAGTGGCTGCACAGATACTTCTACAGGTATCAGTGTAACAGTCAATCCTCTGCCTTCAACAATTGTAACCACATCAGGTGCTATTACATTTTGTTCAGGCGACAGTGTAGTATTGTCAACAATCGGCGGATTCGGTTATTCTTATCAGTGGTATAATGGGGTAACTGCTATTACCGGAGCAACTAATAATTCTTATAGTGCATTGGTTTCAGGCAATTACAAAGTTATAGTTACTAATACTTTTGGTTGTAGTGCCACGTCTTCTATTACTACTGTAACAGTAAACGCCGTACCGATAGCGGTAATAACACCGGCAGGTGCAACAACATTTTGCTCAGGTGGTAGTGTAGTACTTAATGCAACAGCAGGTGCAGGGTATTCTTATGTATGGTTAAATAGTGGTATTGTCATTATAGGTGCAGCAACTGCATCTTATACTGCAACAACTACAGGCAATTATGTAGTAGTTATTACAGGTACAGGTGGTTGCACCGATACTTCTTTAGCAACAACGGTAACAGTAAACCCTTTACCTACTGCAACAATAACAGCTTCGGGAGTAACTACATTTTGTGCTGGCAATAGTGTTACTTTTACTACAAGTGCAGGTGCAGGCTATACCTACCAGTGGTATATCGGAGTAACCTTAATTATTGGTGCTACCAATGTTTCTTACACAGCCACAACAAATGGTAATTATAAGGTTATTTTAAGCAATAGTTTCGGTTGCACAGCTACATCTGTTTCTACACTTGTTACAGTAATACCTATACCATCATCTGTTATTACAGCAACAGGTCCAACAACCTTTTGTAGTGGCTCAAGTGTAGTTTTAAGCTGCACACCGGGTGCAGGGTTTACGTATCAATGGTATAATACCGGTTTTGCTATACCTGGTGCAAATTCCCCAAGTTATACGGCAACAGTTCCCGGTACTTATACAGTTAGAATAATAAATTTAGCAGGTTGCAGTTCTACTACCACTACCGGAATCACGGTAACCGTAAATCCGATACCAACTATTACAGTAACGGCTTCAGGTACATTGACATTTTGTGCAGGTGGTTTTGTAAATCTAACAGCAAGTACTGCAAGTTCTTATCAATGGTATAATGGTACTACCTTAATTGCTGGCGCTACAAATGCTACTTACGGGGCAGTAACTAGCGGTAATTATAATATTACGGAAACGAATAGTTTCGGTTGCAGTAATACATCAAGTAGCACTACTGTTGTAGTTAATCCCTTGCCTAATACAGTAATTTCTACATCAGGTTCTACAATACTTTGTCCGGGTGGCACTGTAACATTAAGTGTACCTACTGTTGGCGGTACTACTTACCAATGGTTCTTTAACGGGGCTGTTATTACAGGTGCTATTACCAATTCTTATATAGCAATAGCCAGTGGGCTTTATAATGTTACGGTAATTAGTAGTAGTGGCTGCACTGCAACATCTGCAACCACAAATGTTACAATTATTTCTTCTCCTATTATTGTTGCTGTGGGCGATACCAAATTATGCTCCGGTTATTCTTTATTATTAAAAGTTGATGTTGGTGGTTCTACAACCGGTTTAAATTTCCAATGGATGCTTAACGGTGTAGCTATTACTGGTGCAACAAACAGTACTTACGTAACCAGTATGGGTGGTAATTTTACCTGCGTTGTAAGTATTCCGGGTAGCTGTACCACTACAACACCGGTTATGAATGTAATTGTTTACCCGCCATTGCACCCAATGGTTTATTGGAACGGGCATACTTTTTATACCGAAAACTATTATGTAAGCTACCAATGGTATAATAATGCAATAAGCATACCGGGTGCAACTACAAACAATGTAGTACCGGGCATTAATGGCAGTTATAGAGTAAAAGTAACAGATACAAATGGCTGCGAAGCTTATTCTACTGCCTATTTATTATATAATCTATCTGTAAATAATACTATTAATAGTTCTGATATTAGTATTTATCCTAATCCTGCGACAAATACAATACATATTAGCTGTCCGGTAAAATATTATACAATAATTACTGCTATTGATGGAAAGACTTTAATTGGCAATACAGATACTGATGAAATAAATATTAGCTCCTTATCAAAAGGACTATATGTAATTTCCATTTACAATGAAGATAATCAGAAAATAAAAGTGGAGAAATTGATTAAAGAATAGTTGATAGACATATCGCTTCTTCTTTCTCTTTCCTGTCAATAACAAAATCACTTGTAGATATCGCTCGCTGTTTTTAATAAAAAACCTGCGGAATTTATTATACATGTGAAATTGCTTGATAGACATACTGTAGCGTTAAATCTATTTCATTATGTAAGTATTTCTTATTTTTTGTAAAATAGTAGATATTTTTTTATTTTCTTTACAATATTTCATTAATTTTGTTGCCCTTTAAGTCAATATAAAAAAGACAGAGTATATATTAATATTATGAACAAGAAAAAACTATTTTTACCACTATTTTTCTGTATTATATATATTATTTCATCAAGCTACAGTAAGGGTGGTAAAGCACTTTTAGATTCTGATGGCACAGGGGCTAAAGGTGCAGGTGGTTGCAGTTGCCACAGCACTACGGCGTCGGCAGACTTAAATTTAACAATGCAACTGTTTACAGACGGGCAACCTGTTAGCAGCTACGTAGGTGGCAAGGCTTATACAATTAAAATTAAAGGGGTAAACAATACAACCTATACATTGCCAAAATTCGGTTTTAGATTAACGTCTGTTTTTGCTGCCGGTTCAGGCTCAAATGCTGCTGTAAATGGCGGTACATTAGCAGCAAGCGGTTTGCCTGAGTTTTGCCAAAATACAAACGTTAAGTCTTTTCATATAATAGAACATAACATTCAAATACCGGCAACGAACGGAGAAGGAGAACAAGGTACAATTTATGAGGAGTCTATACCTTGGTTGGCTCCCGATGCAGGTTCGGGTTCTATAAAATTATTTGGTGTATTACTTGCCATAAATGGAGATAAAACGGTAAAAGGTGATAAATGGAATAAAATAAGTGTGCTAATTCCGGAAGGTGCAGAACAACCTAAGCCCGAACCACCAGCCCAAATAACAGGCAATACTCAAATATGTCTTGATAAAACTACTACTTTGGCAAGCACTAAAGAAGGTGGAATATGGCGTAGTAGTAATACAAATGTTGCAACAATAAATGCAACCACAGGTACAATAACTCCAAAAAATGAAGGAACTACCAGAATAATTTATAAATTAGGCTCAGAAGAGGTATCTAAAACGATTACAATAAATGGTACACCTGTAGCAGAGCATATTAATGGTTTGGAAAACGTTTGTGTAGGTTCTGCTATTATGCTAACAGATGCAGCACAAGGGGGTAAATGGAGCAGTACAAATACAGATATTGCAACTATTACCGAAAATGGAGAGCTAACCGGTATAGACGAAGGTAATACCACTGTATATTATATAATGACAAATGCCTGTGGTACAGATTTTAAAACTAAATTAATTAAAGTAAAAAGACGACCTTATGCGGGTGTTATAAAAGCACCTGCAACCGATTTATGCATTGGTACTGCAGTTACATTAAGTAATACGGAACCAGGCGGAATTTGGAGTACTACAAATGAAATTGCTGCAGTAACAGGTACCGGTAAAGTAGTAGGTTTAAGACCTGGTATAGATACTGTTGTATATACTGTTAAAGACGGATTATGTGCAGCAAGTACGCAAAAAACGCTAACATTCTTCCCGAAAACACAAGCTGGGGTAATATCAGGACCTTGGGGAGTTAAATTAGGGAAATCTGTTACATTACAAAATAATACACCCGGTGGTATTTGGAGTAGTAATAGTGATGCCGCAGCAATATCTAGCACCGGTGTCGTATTTGGCTTAACTGAGGGCGAAGCAACAATTAGTTATTCTTTGGGTGATGGCCCTTGCCCTGCAGTATCTACTCATAAAATTTCAGTTGTTACAAAAGATAAA
Organism: uncultured Bacteroidota bacterium; assembly: GCA_903916555.1. GTDB lineage: Bacteria > Bacteroidota > Bacteroidia > Chitinophagales > Chitinophagaceae > CAIYTT01. The sequence continues at coordinate 21,077 of CAIWXG010000365.1, read as the reverse complement.
GTAGATACTTACGAAAAGGGCAAGAATTAATTGCCGAACTCTTTGCTTTCAATAGCATTTATCCAGTTTTCAAAAAGTTCATTTTCTACTTTGCACATATCATTTGCTAATTGCTGCCATTCGGGATGAAAAGCAATCAACATTTTTTGCATCTCTGCCAAATGACCTTCTTCTTCTGCTATTATTGACTTCACATTAACTTTAGAGCCATGTTTTGTAAGTGCTTTTTGATATACACCATAAAGCATATCAGCACGTACTTCAATAGAATAGGTAACTAATAGGTAAGCACCGTGTTTTAATGCTCTTCCCTCAAGGCTCAGTTTATTTTTAAGATAGCGACAAGCTTCAATATCTAACCTATTAAGGTAATGATGGCTTTCTATAGGAGCTAATAAAAAAGGAAAAGAGTAATCGGGACAATTAGCACCTTTAAATTTGCCAATTTGTTTTTTTAAATAATAAGCATGTCTTGCTTCTTCGGCAGCATGTTTAAGTTCTATTAAATTTGTATGTACCGGATGCTCATATTTAGATATTTTTCTTGCCCCGCTGTTTTCCATCATAGAAAGACTATTCAACCATTTCGAGTGCATAATATCAGACAGCACAATCATTTCCACTATATTGCTGAATTTATTTTCTTGTTTCATTAAGGCAAAACTACTGTCTTTTATGAAGGTACAAAAAAATCAATTTTTATATTTTCAAATGATCGTTGTCATTAAACATGCCCAAAAGTATATTTTAACATTTATTTTGTGCTTTGTGATACACTTTAACGTAATTGTAATTGAAATGATTTAAATTTGTAGTTTTGAAACTATTATGTATATAGTTTTTAATAGCTGTTTTATATGCGAATATTGAATAACATAAAAGGTTTTATTGAATGGAAGGCTTTTGGAGTTTGTTCTTCAATTGGTGAAAAATTGGGTTTAGCTACCTCAAGTATTCGTTTATGGTTTATTTATATTTCATTTCTAACATTAGGTTCTCCAATCATTCTATATATGATACTAGCCTTTTTTATGAATTTAAAAAGGTATGTATTGTTACAAAAAAGGAATCCACTTAAATGGTTATAGGTATTTTCTTTTACTATTTAGAAGAGGTTGATAGTTTTATAATTTAGTTCATAACCAACAGCATATTTCATTATTTTTTCAATTATACTAATTTTTACGATATTAATAATTTCATTTCCTGCCTATTTGTCCTTAAAAAAGAATATTTATGGCAGCACCAATTTATTAATCATTTTCTTATAAACCTTAGCGAGTATAGATAAACGACAATTGTTATTAAATAATAATTTTAATAATTTGCATTTCTGTCTATAAAGATTAATTTTGTAGTCAATTTCATAAAATCTTAGCTCATGTCGGTATTAGTAAATAAACATTCAAAAGTAATAGTACAAGGCTTTACAGGTACGGAAGGTACTTTTCATGCCTCACAAATGATAGAATACGGTACTAATGTTGTAGGTGGTGTAACACCGGCAAAAGGTGGTACTACACATCTTGATTTACCCGTTTTTAATACAGTTAAAGATGCAGTTGACCAAGCAGAAGCTGATACATCCATAATCTTTGTTCCACCGGCTTTTGCTGCCGATGCCATTATGGAAGCTGCCGATGCAGGTATAAAAGTTATTATTTGTATTACCGAAGGTATACCTGTGCAAGACATGGTAAAAGCTCGTGAATATATAAAAGGAAAAGATTGCAGATTAATAGGTCCTAACTGCCCGGGTGTAATTACTGCCGGAGAAGCTAAGGTTGGTATTATGCCGGGTTTTGTATTTGTTCCGGGTAGAATAGGTATTGTTTCTAAATCAGGAACATTAACTTATGAAGCTGCTGACCAAACCGTTAAAGCAGGTATGGGTATTTCTACAGCTATAGGTATAGGTGGCGACCCAATTATTGGTACTACTACTAAAGAAGCAGTAGAATTATTAATGAATGACCCTGAAACTGATGGTATTATAATGATAGGGGAGATAGGCGGTAATATGGAGGCAGAAGCTGCTAATTGGTTAAAACATAATATGCGTAAACCTGTAGTTGGATTTATTGCCGGTCAAACAGCCCCTGCAGGTCGTAGAATGGGTCATGCAGGTGCAATTATTGGTGGTGCAGACGATACTGCTGCTGCAAAAATGAAAACAATGCGTGAATGTGGCATTTATGTGGTAGATAGCCCTGCAAATATTGGTAAAACAATGGCTGAAGTATTACAAAAAGCTCAAGTATTAGCTTAGTATAAAATTATTGTACCTATATGCTGCTTTTTAAGTATAATATAGGTACATTTTTTTTAAAAAAAGAGCTTCTTTGTTTGTTACTAAATTAAAGTAAGTATCTCTATTCCTCTTATCTGAATAGAATATATAGCTTTCTTTTTTAGAACAAAATACGACATTAACATTGCATTAGTTTATTTTGGTCTGATATTAGATATACACTTTAATGTAAAGATTTTTTTTAAACAATAAAAAACTAAAGAAATGAAAAAGAATTTCAATTGGTTGATTTGTGTCCCTTTTTTAGGTATTTTACTTTTAGTATGTAAAGTAAACAAAACTTATGCACAAGATGTAACTGTTTCTTATCAGAACTTTTATGACAATCTTGCCCCTTACGGACAATGGGTTTATGATTCAAGATGGGGAAATGTATTTGTTCCTTATGAAGATTCCGACCCTAACTTCAGACCCTATTTTACCAGAGGTCATTGGTTAATGACTGAATACGGTAATACTTGGGTATCTGACGACCCATGGGGATGGGCTTGTTACCACTATGGACGTTGGACTTATAACAACTATTATGGCTGGGTTTGGATACCCGGTTATCAATGGGCACCTGCTTGGGTTAGCTGGCGTTATGGCAACGGTTACGCAGGATGGGCTCCATTAGGACCGGACTATGATGTAAACGGTTATTATAATTGTCCTGAAAATTGGTGGGTATTTTTAGCTCCAAATTATCTATACCATGAGCGTTGGCATGATTATTATGAAGGGTACGGACGTAATTCTTTCTACATACGCAGAACTTCTTTTATGAATAATTATAATGAATACGAAGGAGGTCATGTATATTATAATTACGGCCCAAGAGCAGAAGTTATAGAACGCACTACACATCAACCGATACAGGTATTTCGCACTTCAAGTAGTAACCGTCCGGGTGTTACTGAGGTAAATAATAGAAATGTAAATATTTATCGTCCCAACGTACAACAAAATAATGGAAATGCTCGTCCTGCAAATGTAATTCAGGCACCTCATGCAATTGGCAGACCAGAGTCTCATGGAAATACTAATGTACCTGCTTTCCATCAAGAAAATCCAAGACCAAGCGGTCAAAACAACAATCCGCAACAACCTGCTCCTCAACAGCATCAGCAACAACCAATGCCACAGCAGCAGCGTCAGCCGGAACCGCAGCAACATCAACAACAACCAGTGCCACAGCAGCATCAGCAACAACCAATGCCGCAGCAGCAACGTCAGCCGGAACCGCCACAACGCCAGCAGCCGCAGCCGCAGCGTCAACCGGAGCCACCACAACGTCAACAACCACAGCCAATGCCGCAACAACATCAACAACAGCCAATGCCGCAGCGTCAACCACAACAGCGTAGCCAACCGGCACCACAACACCAACAACCGGCACAAGGGCATAGGGAAGAAAAGAAAAAATAACTTATATTTTTTTAATATAAATAAAGGGACTGTTTTAAAAAGACAGTCCCTTACTTATTTTATATAATAAATTTTTGCCTTTATTTTATTATACACTACCTGTTGTACTTAATATACATGAAACAAAAATTAACAACCCGTACCCAATAAAGCTAAATGACGACCGAATACATTCTGAAATTCAAAAAAAACTCCAAAAGAATAAAACATTCAAATATTAATCATATTAAAATTGCTATCTGGGTTAAATAATTAATAATCAATTAGATATATACTATTGATTTATTATTTTTTAAAAAAAATCAATAGTATTTTATAATTATTTTTGATAGCATTAAATTATTTTTATATATTTTAAATTAATACTTATAAAAAACCTTTGTAACAATAAAAATTCTGTCTATTTTTAATCTCAAAATATAAAACTAAATATTAAACTTATGAAGCAAAATGTAAAAATTTTATCACTGATTGCCATTTTCTTGTTCACAATGGTATCAGGCTTATTTAACAGTACTTTTGCCCAATGCAAAAAAGCAGTTAAATGTCATTCAAATTCTAGTTGTAACGAAAAGAAACATTGTGGTAATTCTTGCTCTATAGCAGATGAAGAGCACAGAATGATGTGTAGTGATGCTGATTGCTATTACTATTCTTCTTACAACCATCATGGTTGGGCAGAACATTGCGACCATTATTGGCATGATGATTGCGATTTTGATGGTTGGCATTCAAGATGTTGCGAAGAGCATGCTGTTACTTATGTAAAACGTTGCAATGATTGCAAAGTAAAGTATGTAACTAACCATATAAAAGTAAAAGTAAAAGGTGCAGGAGTAGCTCATAAACATAATGACTGCGACCATCATTCTGATTGCGGTAATCATTTTGAAAGCTGCGGTAGTCATCATGCATGTGGCACTCATTATTCTTGCGACAGTCATCACGACAATTGCGGTACTTGCCACTACAAAGAAGAAATTGTTTGTAAAAAATGTATGGGCGAAGGTCGTGTTTTAAAGTATGCAGATTGTAATATTTGCAGCGGAAACGGCAAATGGTATATAGTATGCCCTAAATGCGAAGGTACAGGTACTAACAACTATTGCTATAGCAAATAAATATTATTATTATTGTTGAAATAATAAAAGCCTCCAATTGGAGGCTTTTATTATTTCAACAATAATAGACGACCACATTTATTTTTGCAAATGAAAATACCTCAGCAAGTACACAAACAAAAATCCCGGCTAATGGAGGCAACCGGGATCATTTAAAACTGTCAACCTATTTCAGGACTATTCAAAACATCAATAAACAATCTATACTAATCATTTTTTAAATCTTGAATATCTAACATACCAACAGGTAATCCATTCTCGGTTACTAATATAGTATCTACATTTGTTTTCTTAAATATAACCGATGCCTCATTTAATAATGCATTGGCATCAATACTTACAGGTGTTTTAAATTCATGGTCATTAAGATTAGAATTCAATATATCGCCGCCTTTTTGTATTAACCTACGCAAATCACCATCTGTAAATACTCCCTTTAGGCTGCCGTCAGTATTAATTACAGTAATAGAACCAAAACCATACTCTGTCATTTTTACAATAGCATCTTTAATATTAGTTGCTGCATTTACAATAGGATTAATATTATTAATTGCATCCTTTACTCTAACAGTCATTAAGCGGGTATCGCTCAAGAATTGTTCTGTGCCTAAAGTTGTAAAATTATTGTCTGTTAAGCCTTTTAGTATTTTAAGAGGTACAGTAATGGTATGCACACCTAAATTAATAGCATTACGCACATGTTCGGAATTACGTACAGAGCTAAACATAATTTTTGTGTTATAACCATAATAATTTACTGCATTAACACATTGCTCTACTAATGCTAATGCATCATGCCCTTGGTCTTGCAAACGCCCTACCAATGGACAAACATAAGTAGCACCTGCTTGCATAGCCATATAAGCCTGTTGCAGTGTATATACTAAATGTACATTTACCAACAAGCCTTCTTTGCGTAATAAATTACAAGCACGCACACCTTCTAAAGAAACCGGAATTTTAAAAACAGTACACTTAGGGTCAAGACCTAAATCTAATTGACGGCGTGCTTCTTTTACAACATCTTCTGCAGTATTGCCAAGAGCTTCAATTTGTAAAATAGGTGCTATTTTAGATAGCCTTACTATCATACCGTCTATGTCTGTTATGCCTTCGCGTTGCATAAAGGTAGGTGTGGTAGTTAAACCTGTAAGAAAACCTAATTTAAAGCCTTCTTCTATTTCTTTAATATTTGCTGAATCAAGATATAATTCCATATTAATTATTTTTTATGTAATTTATTAGTAAAAGTAATAAGCAAAAGTAATGTTCTTTGTCATTTACTTCATGTTCTTTGTTGTTAAATAAAGTATTTAATCAAAATTTATTACAGAAACAAAAAAATTGGTCAAACACAGTATTGTAAAAAATAAATTTGTCGTTTTTATATCAATAAAATATAACTTTGCAACAGAATCCAATAAAAAAAAATATTTTTGTTGGATGGAAATATTTATATACCTTTGCAGTCCTTAAAAAAAGTAAATTAATGGCAAATCATAAAGCTACCAAAAAAGATGTCCGTCAGAGCGAAACACGCCGTGAGCGAAACCGTTATTATGGCAGAACAACACGTAACGCAATTCGTACATTATTAGCTATTGAAAATAAAGCTGAAGCACAAGAGAAATTAGATAATGTTATATCAATGATAGATAAATTGGCTAAAAGAAATGTAATACATAAAAATAAAGCCGGTAATTTAAAATCAGGTATCGTAAAAAAGATTAATGCTTTAGTATAATATTTTCTTTATATAATTATATACTATTTATTTGAGCAATCTCTATGAGATTGCTTTTTTAGTTTATAAAAATTATTCTTTTTCATTGTAGGTATTTATACCATTTAGATATTAAAAATAGTATGTAATCTCTGCTGACATAGGGGAATGCACTATGCTATAATATTAAGCCCTCTCCTGTACGAGCATATGAGGGCTATCTAATATAAATTTTTCAAACCAATTTTAATTTCTAATTGGTATTACTGTACAACCATACAATAAGTAGTCAAAACCAGGTTTTCAAACTCAACCAACCTTCCGGGTTGCTCTATTTACCAACAAATAGCTTTTTCGGTCGAGGTTGTATACCACGAATAAATAAATCTTTTTCTTACTCTGGTAGAACTAATTGTTTGTGGTGGTTAACATAGAATCTCGGAGGTTATAGAATATTAATTTCATTATCTTTTATAAGTACAGGTTTCTTCACTAATCCGGCTATTTTACTGTACAATACTCTTTCATCAATTGGTTTTGCGATATAATCATTCATACCAACAGCTTTGCATTTTGCTAAATCAACTGTTGTTACATCAGCAGTTAATGCGATGATAGGGATTTTAGAATTCATGGTATAACGAATGTATTCGGTAGCTTCAAACCCATTCATTACGGGCATCTGCAAGTCCATCAAAATAATATCATACAATTTAGTTTGGAGTTTTTCTATGGCTATTTCTCCATTGTCGGCAATATCAAATTCAAATCCGAAATCGTCCAATAGTGTTTTCATCAACAATTGATTGATCGCAATATCTTCAACCACTAATACTTTTATGTTATTAATTTCCGTATCCAGTTCAACTATTCTTGTTTCTAATTCAGTTTCATCATTTGTTTTTTGGAAACTTAATTGGAAACTAAAAGTTGAACCTACTTCAATTTTACTTTGCACACTAATGCTTCCACCCTGCGGTTCAACTAATTGTTTAGCAATGGCAAGTCCTAATCCTGTTCCACCAAACAGCCTCGCAGTGCCGCTTGTTGCCTGTTGAAAGTTTTCGAAAATATTGCCTATTCTATTTTCCGGTATTCCAATTCCGGTATCCGAAACTGCAAATTCAATGGTTGCCTTCTCTTTGTCTTCATTCAGTAATCTAACACTTACTGTAATTTTTCCTTTTGCAGTAAATTTTACAGCATTACTTACCAAATTTAAAATAATCTGGTGTAAACGCACAGGGTCGCCAATCAGCACTTCAGGAATGTTGTTGTCGTAATTTTTCACCAACTCTAAATTCTTTTCCTGAATTTTTGTTTCAAACAAATGAAGCATTGCAGATATGGATAAAGCCATTTTAAAGGGCGTCTTCTCAAATGTCATTTTCCCTGCATCTACTTTTGCAAGATCAAGAATGTCGTTAATAAGCACAATTAACGTATCACCGCTTATTTTTATAGCTGTTAAATATTCTGTTTGTTTTGCAGATAGCTCTGTTTTTAGCACCACTTTTGTAAATCCGATAATAGCATTCATTGGTGTGCGGATTTCATGGCTCATGTTACTCAAAAATTGTTGTTTCGCTTTCACCGCATCTTCAGCTATTTTTGTTGCGCATTCTGCCTTACTTTTTGCTTCAATCAATTCATTTTCATATCTTATACGCTCGGTAATATTGCTGTTAAGCGATCTCATTTGTTCTGCCTGAACTAATAATTCATGATTTTTTTTATAGAGATCTACAAAAACAGCAACTTTTGCTTTTAATATTTCCGTAGAAAATGGTTTAATCATATAATCAACTGCTCCAGCCCTATATCCCTTGAAAATATGCACAGAACTATCCATGCTGGCAGTTAAAAATATAATCGGCACAAGTTTAAGTTTGTCTATTTCGCGAATTAATTCAGCTGTTTCAAATCCATCCATTTCAGGCATTTGCACGTCCATTAAAATGATAGCAAAATCTTGTTGGTGCAGAAGAATTTTCAATGCTTCATTGCCTGAACATGCTTTCACACATAGATAATCTTGATTGGAAAGAATTACTTCTAAAGCAAATAAATTTTCTGCTCTATCGTCTACCATTAAAATTTTAACCTGGCTAATTGATTTCATTATAATTAAATTATAAAGTTTAAAATTTGAAAATAAAACAAATACTATGTTTTGGTATTAGTATTTGTAATAAAAAATGGTATAATTGGCAAAAGTTAATCAACTTTAAGCTTTATAAGTTATAACTTTATTACCACACCTTCTATTTACTCAACCATACTCGCATCAATGATAGAAGCCGTTCTATATCAATTGGTTTTGTGATATAATCATTAGCACCCGCATCAATGCATTTTTGCTTATCATCTTTCATAGCTTTTGCTGTAAGCGCAATTACAGGTAAACTCTTAAACTTTGCTTGTAATCGTATGCACCGCATAGCCTCATAACCGTCCATTTCAGGCATCATTATATCCATTAATACCAGATCAATATCAGAATGTATATTCAACAAATCCAATGCATTTTTCCCATTGTCTGCTTTTATTACTTCCATTCCGCGTTCTTTTAAAATTTTTGACAATGCAAATACATTTCGCATATCATCATCAACCAATAATATTTTTTTAGAATGAAATACTATTTCTTTGTCATGCAAATTATTTATGATCAATTGTTTGGATTTAGGCAAATTACTTATCGTTCTGTGTAAGAAAAGTGCTGTTTCATCCAGTAATCGCTCTTCGGATTTTACCCCTTTAATTATAATACTCTCTGCATATTTCTGAAGTTCATTGTTTTCTTCTTTTGTAAGCTCCTTACCTGTGTAAACAATTATTGGAGGAATATTGTTGCTTTTTATATTTTCCAGTTTATGAATAAGCTCAAACCCGTTCATGTCGGGCAAACCAATATCAATTATAATACAATCAATATGATTCTGTTGGTAAATTATCAAAGCATCTTTGCCGGTACATGCTTCAAAACATTTTACATCACCGTTCCCAATAAGAATGCGCATTGCTTTTCTGGAGTTTTCACTGTCTTCAATGATCAACAGATTCTTTATTTTTCTGCTTATAAAATTTTCAATTCGTGTAAATGTTTCTTCCATATCTTTTTTGTCTATGGGTTTCATGAGGAACTCTACTGCACCTTCTTTGATCGGTTCCAGCGAACGTTCATTTGCCGAAATAATATGCACAGGGATATGCCTTAGTAATGGATTTGCTTTTAATTCATGCAATACACTATGTCCGTTTATGCCGGGCAACCCCATATCAAGAATAATTGCCTTAGGTTTATATTTTGTGGCAAGCAATAAACCATCTTCCCCGCTTGAAGCAGCCAAACATTTAAATCCCTTATTGTTGGCTTGTTTTAAGAGAATAGAAGCAAATTTCAAATCGTCTTCAATAACAAGAACTACTTTGTCATCATTATTAATTGTAATCCTATCATCAACTATGCCAGGGTAATTAAGATATTTTATATCCTTTTCAGAACTTGGTTTATAAGCAACAGATTCTTCCAATGCATTTATTTCATTAGTTTCCTGTACATTAATTATTTTCAGCGGAATAATTAGAGAAAAAACAGATCCTTCATTTAATTTACTGCTCAACTTAATTTCGGCTCCTAGTAATTTTGCGAGCTCGCGTGAAATAGAAAGTCCTAAACCTGTACCACCAAATTTTCTTGATGTACCTCCTTCAGCCTGCTGAAAAGCCTCAAATATGGCCATTTGTTTGTCTTCCACAATACCAATACCTGTATCAGTAACAGTAATAATTATTGAACTTTCATTAAAGTTATCAATACTTATACCTACACTTCCTTTTTCAGTAAATTTTATTGCGTTGGATAAAAGATTTTTCAATACCTGAATCAAACGCTGCGAATCAGTTCGGATAAATTCGGGTAACCCTCTATTCAATTTGCATGTAAGTCTTAATCCTTTTTGTTCAGCTTGATGTTTGAAATCGCGCATCAGGTCATCTGTAAAATTTTTCAGTGAAACATTTTCAATATTTATCGACATTTTTCCTGCTTCAATCTTAGAGAGGTCAAGCACTTCATTAATCAATACAAGCAGATCATGACCACTCTTATAAATTATTTCTGCACTTTCAACCTGAATTTTATCCAGATTTTTTTTTCTATTTTCGGCTAAATCTTTTGACAGTATAAGCAAGCTATTAAGCGGTGTTCTTAGCTCATGCGACATGTTTGCAAGGAATTCCGATTTATATTTACTGCTTATTTCAAGTTGTTTTGTTTTTTGTTCAATATCATTTTTTGAAGCTTCAACTTCTTTGTTTTTTTCTTCCAACGATTGGGTTTGTTCTTCTAGTTCTTCATTGGTCATTTCTAATTCCTCCTGCTGCTGTTTTAGATGTTGCGCCTGCTCTTCCAACTCTTCATTCATTTGTTTCAGCTCTTCCTGCTGTGCTTGAAGCTCTTCACTCTGAACTTGTGCTTCTATCAGCAATTCCTGTATCCGCTTTCGGGCAATGGCTGAATTTATACATATAGCAATACTGACCATTGAAGTAGTAATGAATTCTTTTTCTGTTTTGTTGAAATTAGTTAGGCTGCCTATTTCTATTACGCCCAAAGTTTTCCCTTCAAACAAAAAAGGTGTAACAAGTAAATGCTTTGGTTTCGCATTCATTATGGAAGAAGTAATGAGAATGTGTTCTTCGGTTATATCTGTTAATGAAATTTGTTTTTTTTCGCGTGCTGCCTGGCCAATCAATCCTTCGTTTAAAGAGAATTTTTCTTTAATGTCTTTAGTAGATGTAAAAGCATATTGTCCGCTGAGAAATAACGTTTTGTCATTTTCATTCATCTGATAAATTGCACCAATGCATGCTTTCAGGTAATTGCATAAAAAACTTATTGTATTGTTTGCCAAATCTTCTAAACTTTGGTCTCCTTTTAATATTTCATTGAGTTCGGTGCTACCTGTAAGCAGCCAGTTTTTACCGGCAGTTTCCGCTTCCGCTCTTTTTAATGCTCGTAAATTTGAAGTAACTATAATATAAACAATAATAAGTATGGCAATTATAATCAGCAATAAAATAACAAAAACATTATTGAAATTTTTAGCATCATCTTCACTTGCTTGTTTTCTTTCTGCAAGTAGAATATGCTCAATTGCTTGGGCTCTCTCAATTATTTTTCTTATTTCGTCTTCAATTCGTTTTCCTTCTCCTGAACCAACTAGCACTCGGGCTTTTTCAAAATCCTTTTTGCGAATATCTATAACTTTGTTTAAATTATTAAAACGCATTTTTATTTTCTCATCAAGTTCCTCAATGTTCCTTTGCTGATTGGGATTATCCTTGGTTAATTCCCTCACCTTATCAAGATGCTCAACAGCTCTGGTATTGGCATTTGAAAAAGGTTGCAGCGAATTTTCATCATCTGAAATGACAAAACCCCTTACGCCTGTTTCGGCATCAATGGAAGAAACGAGAATTTGTTCAAATTCATATAAAACCTGATTGGTATGATCTACCCAGGCATTTGAGGTGATAAACTTTTCACTGTTTTTAAAAGAAAAAATTGCAATCCCCAAAAGTATTAAGGCACAAGCAATAAATCCTATTACTATTTTTTTATCAAGTGTCATTTTCATCTTATTATTTGTTTGTCAATTTTAATTAGCACCTTAATTATTTCCTCAAGAGATAAAATATAATCAGGCCGAATGGCGGATAAAGCTGATATTGGCATATAAGATGATTCAGTTGTTTCCGGATTTTGAATAATCGTTAAGCCTCCAAATTCTTGTATTCGTTTAATACCATTTGTACCGTCTTTATTAGAGCCAGTGAGTACTATCCCAATCAATTTATTTTTATAAGCTTCAGCAGCCGATTCAAATAGAACATCTATTGATGGTCTTGCAAAATTTACACGTTCGTTAATTGTCAAAGAAAATGTTTTATTTTTTTCAATCGGCAAATGATAATTAGCTGGAGCGATATATACATTACCTTTTTCAATTTTTTCTTTTTCATCTGCTTCTTTTATATGAAGATTACTTTTTTCATTTAAAATTTTTATCCATTGGTTATCAGATCGCGGACTTAAGTGTTGTACAATTATTATTGGGGTGTTGAAGTTCTTAGGCAAAAGTGAAAACATAATTTTCAACGCATTCATTCCTCCCAAAGAAACCCCTATTACAATTGCTTCATAACTCATAACTCTCCAATTTTAACTATTAACTAATTAATATTTCTTTTTAAATATTCTTTGTTTTTTGTCTAATTCAGTATATGCTTCGTAAAAATCTGTAAAGCGTAAGCCTTCTTTTGAACCCAAACATAAAATGCCGCCATTAATAAGACTATTATAAAAAAGCTTCTGCACTTTATTTTGTAAATTTCTATTGAAATAAATAAGTACATTTCTGCATAATATCAAGTGTACTTCTGCAAAAACGCTATCAGTAACTAAATTATGGTTAGCCCAAACAATATTTTTTTTCAAAGATTGATTCATGATTACGTTATCATAATTGGATGTATAATAACTCGAAAAAGATTCTTTTCCTCCAGACAGTTGATAATTGGAGGTGTATTCTTTCATCATTGAATTAGAAAAAATACCTTCTTTTGCTTTGTTCAAAGCTTGCTGATTAAAATCTGTGGCATAAATTGTAGTCCTGTCATACAAGCCTTCTTCCTGCATAATTATTGCCATAGAATAGGCCTCTTCTCCGGAAGCACAGCCGGCATGCCATATTTTTATAAAAGGATAGGTTTTTAAAATAGGAAGTACATTTTCTCGTAATGACCTGTAAAAACCAGAGTCGCGAAACATTTCGGTAACGGTTATTGATAGATCCTGTAAAAATTCGGAAGCAAATAACTCATCCTTCAGAACTTTAGATTGCATTTGAGAAATATCCTCTAATCCCGCCATCGCCATCCTGTTGATGACTCTACGCCTAATGTGCGCTTCGGAATACTGCCTGAAATCATAACCATATTTCTGAAAAACAGCTTCTAATAATAATGAAATTTCCAGTTCAGACGTGTCGTTATATTTCATTTTAAAGTATATACTCACTGTTATTTGAAATATTAATCGAACAAATTTTTCATTATACAGATGTTCGCAAAGTTGATAGAATTGTGTTGAATATTTGTTTTATAATTTTAGTAAAAAGTTACATAATTCACACATTTTATTTCAGAACGTTCAAAAGCATAAAATCCATAATAAAGATATGTTTGAGAAAATTGCTAAAATTTCTGACTTTTTCAAAGTTTTGTGCCTCCTATGTTAGTGTTATACAGTACAACTACAATGGCATCAAAAAAATTATTTGAAATTTTTTTTGGACTAATCTTGCCTGATACTGGGTATTATTAGAATATACACTCCTCTATTCTTTTTACTAAAAATAACAAACCCTCAAATCGCAAGTATTTGAGGGCTATTTATTTTTAGAATATTTTTATTAATATAATTTAGGGCAATTCCAATTATAAACAGGGTTTTTGTCGTGCTTATTTATTCTACCAAAATATAACAAGGATATTTCCATAGCACCATTACCGTGAGTAGCTGGCATAAAGCTTGAAACATTTACATCGTAACTTAAACCGATACGCATGTGAGACCATTCAATAGCTACATAAGGCGCTAATGCATCTTCGTAGCGATACCAACCACCTAAATAAAGGACTGTATTTTTTTGGAAATCTTCATCATGACCCGGATTTAAAATAAACCCTATAGCTGTACCTAATAATATTTCGGATGCTGACGCCTGACTTTGATATAAAACACTTGCATACAATACGGTATATTCATTCATATCGAACGAACCACCTACATAACCTGTAGAGCGTGTATGTATTTGGTGGCTATTATCATTCAGAAATGTTTCAATAGGCTGTGTCATGTGATAATAAGAATAACCAACATACAACAAAGCATGGTCTGATACTTTACCTGAATACATTACACCAACATTAAAATCAGGATAGGTAAGGTCGGCATTTGTAAAATGTTCATTTGTTGGGTAGGGTGTGCCGCCGGTAGAATTATCAAATTGATCTTCAAAAGTTAGTTTTTGGAAATCAATATGTTTTTGTACTAAAAACCCTTGAATACCAATAGAAATATGTTGATTTTTATCTCTACCGATACCTTTGTGGTAAGCCATTGATAAGCCTACAGTTGTATTGGTTAATGCTCCCGTACCCGATTTGTCGTATAGACCCAGTATTCCGATACCTAATGCATCACCTTCAGGTAATTTACCTTTAAGCATCGCCATGTCGTAAGACAATGTACCTGTAACATAAGGAGTACTTGAAACCGCAGACCATTGTGTGCGGTAGTTTGCAGCCCAACGTAAATCATCGGGTACTAACCCTGTTAATGCAGGATTAAGCGTAAGAGGTGAGGTAAAATATTGTGTAAAATGTACATCCTGTGCCATTAACGACCCACTTAACATTATTGCAATAAGTACTCCAAATACATTTTTTTTCATCCTATTTTCTTTATTAAAAGAAATTTAAAAATTGAGACAGCAAAATAAAGCAAAATCTCTTTAGATACAAGACAATTAGAAACTATCTTTTAGTTGGGTCAAAAATAATACTTTTTTATTGTTTAACAGTTTATATTTTAGAATAAGAAAATAAACTTTTGTTCTCTTAAATATTGTTACAAAACACCTAATTATAGCAAGAAAACACCCATTTTTTGTGCTATATTATTTAATTCAAGAATTAAACTATGTGGTATAGGTATGCCCTCTTTCATCCTATTTTTTTCAATTTCTCGTTCAGGGTCTCCCGGTATTAAAACCTTTTCTTGCCCTACTATTGGTTTTGCATTTCTGAAACGCCCTATCCAATTATCCATATTTTGCTTAAATTCTTCTGCGGGCCTAAAAGCATCTATTCTCATAGCGCCGAAAAAATGCCCCAAACCTTTACCGGGCATATCCACAGGCATAGGTACATAAGCAGGAAACGGTGGTGCCCACGGCCCATAACTTGCCCCGCTTAATACTGCCGAAAAAATATCTACAATGCTGCCTAATGCATATCCTTTATGGCTGCCGTGTTGTCTGTCGCTGCCAAGAGGCAGTAAGGAACCATTGTTTTTTAATATAGTAGCATCACTCACATTATTACCATATTCATCTTGCACCCAACCTAATGGAGCTTCTTTACCTTCGCGTTGCAGAAGTTCTAATTTGCCGTTTGCAGCGGTTGTTGTTGCAAAATCGGCAACAAAGGGCGGCTGCTTACCGGCTGGTATCGCTACTGCAATCGGATTAGTACCCAGCATACGTTCAGTTGAAAAAGTGGGTGCAACTAATGCACTTGCATTCGTCATGGCAATGCCTATCATATCTTTCTCTAATGCCATCATAGCATGAGTACCGGCAATACCAAAATGATTACTGTTATTTACACTTACCCAACCGGTACCAACTTTTTCAGCCTTCTCAATGGCAATTTTCATTGCATAAGGAGCTACTACAAGCCCTAAGCCTGCATCTCCGTCAACTACTGCTGTAGAGGGTGTTTCATGTATAATTTTAATTTCAGGCTTTGCATTCACTCTTTTTGCCTCCCATAAGCGTAAATATCCATTTAATCTTGCAATACCATGGCTGTCGATACCTCTTAAATCAGCAGACAGCAATACTTTTGTAGCTATTTCTGCATCTTTTGCACTGCAACCCATTGAAGAAAAAACAGCATTTACAAAAATAGATAAACGATGGTATGTATAGGTATTTTCCATTAATATAATCGGCTCAAATTTTATTTATTCAGAAACATGCAAATTTAAAATACAATATTTCCATAATTATATTTCAGCAATACATTTTAATTCTATTGCTATTGCAGTGGGTAAAGATTCTATACCTATTGTAGTGCGGCAGGGCTGATTATCTTTAAAATATTCTGCATATACTTTATTATAGGTTTGGAAATCTCTTTTCATATTTACTAAATAAACAGTAACATCTATCAATTTATTCCAACTGCTGCCGCTTTCTTCTAATATTGTACGCACATTCTCAAATACACTTCTACATTGTGCTTCAAAGTCAAATTCTATATAATTACCATGTTTATCTGTCTTCAATCCCGGTATTTCATCGGTACCTGCTTTTCGCGGCCCCACTCCCGAAAGAAATAAAAGATTACCTACACGCTTAGCATGTGGATATAAGCCAACAGGCTTAGGTGCTTTATCTGTAGAAAAATGCATAATATTTATAAAAAACGTAAAATTAAGAATTATTTTTTACTTCATGTCGTTTAAAACGACATCAGGAGTTATTACAATCACGTTCTTTTCAGTAATGCATTCTAAACACGCAACTATTTTTGGAATTAATAGCGTAATATACTTTAAGGTATTTCGCAATACATCAAGAATGATAATAGCACACAGTAAAGTATTTATATTTTGCTGATAAGGTAAGTTTTTATCTACTACAATCTAATAATCAAAAGGATACTCTTTTAATAATATTAGTAATGTACCATTTTTAATACTCACCCAATGCATATCAGGTATGGTATATACTTCGTAATTATCAACAGGAAAATAGGTTTAAAACCTAACATCTATATTTTCATCAAGCAAAATTTTCATGCTGTGATTTCTTTTAAAAATTTGGAAGCTGCCTCTTCAATTACGCCTTCTGCTTGTTCCCTACTTACAAGAGGGAAAACCTAATAAAAAATCTTCCAAAGAACTGTCTTCAAGAGAATCAAACAGTGTATAAACCGCAACTCGTGTACCCTTAAAAACCGGTATTCCGGCTGCAATTTCCTTGTCAATAACCACATATTTATTTTGTGTCTGCATAAAAATCTTTTTTATAAAAATACTGATTTTTCTTTTCACATTAAATAAAATCATCTCCCATCCACTTTTTCACTAATTCGGCATCATGTTGTATTTTACCTACTTTAGATATTTTAATCATATTGGTAGGCAAATGCTTTTCTACGGGTGTGCTGCCGGTATTTACAACTACATCGCCATCTTTTAAGTAGCCTTTTTCCGTAAGAAATTCAATTTGGTCGGCTATAATAGCATCCATACTTTCTTCCTTATCATAATAAAATGCTTTTACTCCCCAACTCAAACTCAACTGATTTACTAAAGTCTGTGTTTTAGTAAATACGAATAATGGTGATTGTGGTCTGAAACTTGACAACATAAAACCGGTATATCCGGACTGTGTCATGCCGATTAATGCATTTGCTTTCACATTTTTTGCTATTTCGCAAGCGTTATAACATAGGGCATCACTTAAAAATGAAGGTGAATGTGGTTGAGGTACTAAATTTCTATTATAAACAATTTCTTCTTTTTCTACTTCATTAATAATACTAACCATTGTTCTAACAACAAGTTCGGGATATTGACCCATCGCGGTTTCGCCACTAAGCATTACTGCATCGGCACCTTCTAATACCGCATTTGCCACATCTGTAATTTCACTTCTGTTAGGTCTGGTTCTGTCTATCATGCTCTCCATCATTTGGGTAGCTATAATAACAGGTTTTGCTCTATGAATACATTTACTAACAATAGTACGTTGTATCATGGGTACTTGTTCTAAAGGTAATTCTACACCTAAATCGCCGCGGGCAACCATTACGGCATCCGAAGCCAAAATAATTTCACGCAGATGTTTTAAGGCTTCAGGTTTTTCAATTTTTGAAACAATTTTAGCACGGCTGTGTTTCCTTTTTAATATTTCACGTAAATCAGTAACATCTTTAGGGGTTCGTACAAAAGATAATGCAACCCAGTCAATATCCTGACTAATAATAAAATCAAGGTCGTTTAAGTCTTTTTCTGATAACGATGGTAATGAAATAGCAGTATCCGGCAAATTAACACCTTTCTTTGAAAGCAAAGTACCGTTTGTCAATACCTCAACTCTAACCCTGTTGTCGGGTTCTATTTGCTTTACCATCACTTCAATTTTTCCGTCATCGAGCAGTATTTTTTCACCTACCCTTACATCGTTATGAAAGTTGGGATAGGATATATATATGTTTTCTAATGTGCCTTCGCATTTTATATTTGTAAAGAAAAATTCATCGCCTTTATTTAAATCCAATGAGCCGTTTTTA
The DNA here is from genome assembly GCA_903916555.1 of uncultured Bacteroidota bacterium. Classification (GTDB taxonomy): domain Bacteria; phylum Bacteroidota; class Bacteroidia; order Chitinophagales; family Chitinophagaceae; genus CAIYTT01. The sequence continues at coordinate 2,356 of CAIWXG010000365.1, read as the reverse complement.
ATATCTCCTACTCTCAACTTTGGACCTTGTAAATCAGTTAGAATTGCAATATTTGAATTATGAGTGGCATTTATTTTTTTTATATGCTGTATAACTTGTAAATGCTGCTCGTGTGTACCATGCGAAAAATTAAGTCTGAAAACGTTAACCCCCTCATTTACTAAAGCTAAAAGTTTATCATACGTATTGCATGCAGGCCCAACTGTAGCGATAATTTTTGTTTTATGTAGCATTTAAGAAAATTTTTGTATAGTAAAAGTAGGTAAATATCCTGATAAGATGATTACCTAAAAAAGCTACACGAGTCTAAAGTGCTTAAAAAGGAAAAATTATCAGAGAAATAATGTTGTATTTTGCTCAATCTATTATTTTAATAACAATATTTTTTGCATGTATTCCTTTTGCCCGTATAAATGAATAAAGTAAATGCCTGCACTCCATGCAGATAAATTAAGTACAGTATTGCCTGCAGCAATTTTTGCAGAATAAATTACTTGCCCTATTGGGTTTACAATTTCAAAAAATTGCAATTCAGATATATTGATTATGCTTAATGTAATTATACTATGTGTAGGGTTAGGAAAAATTTGAATGGGATTTCCGTTATTATTTTCATCATATATGCCTAAATTTAAAGGAGATACTTTTCTAATAGCAGAATTACCACCATCTGATATATATATATATCCTGAATCGTTTACTATAATACCGGTTGCACCATTAAAAGTAGCATTGGCAGCAGGTCCATTATCGCCACTAAAACCATAATGACCATTTCCGGCAATTGTCTTTATAGTTCCATTAGTATAAATTGTTCTAATTACATTATTTCCGAAGTCCGAGAAATAAATATTCCCGAACCTATCGTTGCATATTGCATTAGGTTGTGCTATTAGGGAATTGATAGCCAAGCCACCATCTCCAAAATAACCTTGAACACCATTGCCTGCAATTGTAGTTATGATACCTGTAATAGCATCAACTTTACGTATGCGGTGATTACCATTATCAGCAATATATATATTACCTAAACTATCTACACAAACACCCATAGGATTAGATAATTTTGCATTTGTAGCAGGCATATTGTCTCCCGAAAAACCCATAACACCCGAACCGGCTACAGTAGTAATTGTACCAGTATGCATATCAACTTTGCGTATTCGGTTATTACCAGCATCCGGAATATAGATATTGCCTTCATTATCAATACAAGATGCATACGGATCAGCCAAATGAGCATTTGTAGCGGGTCCATTATCGCCTGAAAAACCATAAGCACCTGTGCCGCAAACTGTTGTAACAATATGTGTTGATTTATCAACTTTTCTTACTACATTATTATACCATTCAGTAATATAAAGATTGCCTGCAGTATCTATACAAATACCCGATGGATTTCTAATTTTTGCAGTATCAATTAAACCACCATCACCGGAATAACCCGATGTACCGGTACCACAAAAAGTAAATAGGGTATCTTGAATATTAATTTTACGTATTCTGTGGTCTGCAAAATCTGCTACATAAATAGTCCCGTTTTTATCTTCACAAATACCATAAGGTTGGGCTAACGAAAAAATTGTAGCCGGATATCCATCTCCTATATACTGTGTAATACCATCACCGGCTATGGTAGTGATGGTGCTTTGTGCATTACAAAGGAAAGTACTGAAAATGATAAAAAGCAATACAAAAAAAGATTTTGTAAATAATCTATTTGTCATACATCTATTTTTAAAAAATCAAATCACTTTTGGTCTTTACAATATTACGAATTATTGAGCAACTATTTTACCAAGTATTGGATAGATTAGAAAAAACAATAGACTAATTACTATCTTTTTGTTTTTTCTGTAATAATTTTATCATATATAATGCTTTTTGCAAATATATATTATTTTCTTCTAATGCCTTCTGTATCTCAATTAAAACTTTTTCATGTTCTCCATCGCTGTTTTTATAGTAGCCACAAAACCAAGACGCATTACTGTTAGGGCAGCAGAAAGACTTGCATCATCTTCTTTATTAAAATATGGAAGCTCCTGCGGTTTTAAATGTACTTCCAATATATCTTGCTCCAGTAGGGTTTCTAAAAAGAAACGGGCAATACGGTCATTACTCATAAGCCACTTAAAACGAGGTCGGATATAGGGTTGCCTATTATCATCTGCTATATATAATTGCAAAGGAAAGCATTTTAATATTGTATTATGTTGCAAAATATACTTATAGTTATTTATTATTCTTAGTAAGATGGGATCAAACATCCTGTAATAATAGCACAAAATAAATAACAATTACATATATGTATAGCGTTTTGCATACTATCCGAAGACAAAAAAAACAAGATCGG
>CAIWXG010000364.1 GCA_903916555.1 uncultured Bacteroidota bacterium | reverse complement strand
TGGAAAACAACTAAAATCTCTAAAAAAAACAAGAAAAATAATTTGCAAATTAAAATATATCTACAATATCAGTGCAAAATTTGGAAACTAATTAATAAAGTTTGTACTTTTGCCTTAGTCTGGATTACTTATGAATAATGCAGGTTAAATTTAGTAATTGAAAAATATTTTTAAAACCTACTAAATATAGGGGTAATCCAGAAATATAATAGTTGTATATTGGCAAAGTTACGAAATGGAGACCAGAAACCATTAAAAACGGGGCGTATCCGAAAAGCCAAATGAGTAGGAATAAAAAAAGAAAAACATGAAAAAATCTTTGACGCTTTTTGGAGCAATACTATTTGCTTCTATTATTCTTACAAGTTGTGGTAGTTCAATAGATCGCGATGCAAAAAAACTCGCAGATCTTCAATGTAAATATCAAAAACTGATGCAAAAGGCATCATCGGGTGATATGTCTGTATTATCTGAAAATACCAAGTTTGCAGCTGAAGTTGCTGAGTTAACAAAAGAAATGGAAGGAAAATACACTTCAAGTGCTGATAAGGAGAAGTTTTCAATAGCTCTCATAAAAGCCATGGGCGACTGTAAATAACCTCTGCTAAAATATGGAGCCTAGCAACCATTAAAACCGGGCGTATCTGAAAAGCCAAACGATTAATAACAAAATTTAAATAAAACAAAATGAAAAAACTAACTTAAAAGCCACGGGCAACTGTAAATAACCTTTGAAAAATATGGAGACCAGAAACCATTAAAAACGGGGCGTATCTGAAAAGCCAAACGAGTAGGCAACCGTAAATTTAAATTAAAATGGCGATAAAAGAAACTTTACCAAATTCAACAGCAGTATTAGTATTAGGCATTTGTTCTATCGTTTTCGGATGCTTTTTTGTAGGTTTAATTCTTGGAATCATTGGACTTAATATGGCTGGCAAAGGCCGGAAAATGTATAGTGCTAACCCTGAATTATATGAAGGATATGGTGCACTAAATGCTGGTTGGATAATGTCATTAATCGGAACTATCTTAGGTGGTTTATACACTATTTATTGGATTATTGCAGTAGCAATACTTGGTGGTGCTGGGTTCAGTGCACTTAGGCTACTTGGTATGTAAAAAAAAGAGTGGTCGTTGAAAATTTCATCGACCACTCTTTTTAATTTTATTTATGGAAAATTATCTTTTACCCTGTGCTTATAAATCATTGTTTGGAATAGACTGTCCAATTTGTGGTTTTCAAAGATCACTGGTATTTCTTTTACACGGTTATATGAAAAAAAGTTTTTTTATATACCCACCTTTACTTCCAGTAATTTTATTGTTAATAATTTTCGCATTTCATTTTTTTAGTAAAAAAATAGTGACAAGAAAATTTTTAATTTATTATTCAACCTTTGTATTGACGTTTATAGCCCTGAATTATTTTGTAAAATGCTTAATGTAACAATTAAATTAGTTCTATTACTCCATTTAGGGCAAGTTGGCTTTGTTGGAATAGGCATGGTAATATGTGAAGAAACATTTAATAATATTAAATAGTACTACCCCAGCAAATACATAATATCTTTTAAATATTAGATAATTATTTAAAATATGGAGACCAGAAACCATTAAAAACGGGGCGTATCCGAAAAGCCACATGAGTAAGAAATTTATATCTTCATGAGAAAGTATAGTACTTTAAGTCTTGCTATTTTTATATTTATATTTATCTGCTACAATAAGAGCAATGGTCAAGATTTAAAAATGAAAAGCCAATGCTTTGAAGGGTATTTGGTAGACTCGTGCATCAATACTAATGGTGTAATTGACATGATCCCTATATGGTGCGAATTAAATATCCCTAGTGAAGACGGGAAGTTTACTGGCTTATACTTTTATAAAAAAAGAGGAGAAGTAATACCCCTTGCAGGTGAAAAAAAAGGAGAACAAATAACGCTCACTGAAAAAAACAGTAAAGGAGTAGTTACTGGAACATTTATTTTCAAGCTGGAGGTGGATCGGCTATTAGGCAAATGGAGGAGTGCTGTGGGCAAAAAGCAATTTGAAGCTATTTTGTACGCCGTAAATGCGGAAGAAAAAAAATATGCTATAATTCCTAAGCCAGACAAGTTGCAACTGTTGGGTGGCACATATCTTAGCCAGGAATTAAACGATAATTTGCAAACGGACGGGAAGGGAAAAGAAACTATTCCGAGAGTAAAAATAATTGTAAGTGAGAAGGGCATTGTTAGTTTGCAGTATACTATTACTACGGGTTCGATGGGCCAGTTTTACGAAAGCATTTTTCATAATTTCACAATTGGTGCTTCCAACTCAGAAATTGTATTAAAAAACGAAATTGCTAATACATCCCTTAACGATTTTAAGGCTATTGTAAAAAAGTACCTTCAGATTGTCCTCGATAAAAATAAACCAACAAATCCTGATGATATGAAGCAAGCTGCTGATTGTTTTTCTCTAGAAAGCGCTAATAGTGATCAGATTTCCAGTGCTGATTCGTTGGCAATTATGGCCAGATACACTGCAAATGATGAATCAATAAATAGGATATTAAATACATTTTATCTTACTAGAAATAGTTTAGTTATTGTCATTAACGGTTATTTAGATGTTATTACCCCTTGCCGCAGTATGGATATACATGACGAATTAAGCATACCATTCACTGAGATCCGTAAATACTTTGCCAATGGTTCAAACTTACAAAAATTTGCCACCAGATAGGCCTACACTTCAATTGCTGTATGATGACTAATTTTTACAATACAAAACTAAATTTTCCTGACAAAATGACATTTTGTTAAATATTTATGGAGACCAGCGACCATCAAAAACGGGGCGTATCTGAAAAGCCAAATGAGTAGGAAATTATAAAAATACATTTATGAGAAGAGTTCTTTTTTTATGCTTTTTGCTACTTGAATCAATTAATTTGTTTTCTCAAAACAATAACAGAGGTTCCTTAGCTGGAATATATGTAGCCCAATACGCAGGTGCAAATACCCAAAGCTACATTTTTATCTTCTCAGCCGGTTCTTATACTTGTAAGTATGAAGAATTTATGGATGGTGTAAAGAGTGCCCATGATATTTCAAATGTGCAAGTAGATGAGAGTGAAAAAACAGTATCTTTTACAGATGGTAAAGAAAATGAAAAAGGTGTCGTAAAATTTGAGGATGGTGAAACGAAATTAGAATTAGAAAGTGGACCACCTACATATACAAAAATTAATCAGACAGAACCAATTAAAGACAACTCTCTGCTAAAGTTAACAGGTATTTTTAAAGGTGAATATTCTAAAATGTATGGGGTAGGAACAACTTTTTATTTGGTTAGCTTTATAGGCAGCAAATACACGGTTGATTATAGTCATTCTATTCACAATAAAATAGATGAGAAGCGCAAATTGAAAAATGTAAAAGTTGATGAAGAAAACAAGACAATCAAATGGGACAAAGCCGATCAAGATGACGCTGGGGCAGGAAAATTTACTAATGAAGGTTTGGAAATCAATGGCGAAACATTTACAAAATAGAAGTAGGTATAAAAAATGATTGTTGAAGGAGTATACCTAATGATATTTTGTTAAGACATAAATAATGGAGATCAGAGACCATCAAAAACGAGGCGTATCCGAAAAGCCAAATGAGTAGGACAATAATAAAAAATGAGAAAGTCGCTCTCTTTTGTTTTGTCGTTAGTAATCCTTGGATTAATAAGCACTGCTAATTCGGGATGTAAAAATTTGTTGCCAGATAGCAGTTAGCAGCTATTAAAGACTCGTTAGCGAAAACTGCTGAATATTACGACCCTGAATTTACTGATCAGGGAATTATGGTTAAATGCTGGTTGGATTTTAAAAGCGAAACACTTGTAGACTATACTTCGGCAACATATAGTACTAATAATGTTTTTGATGGCTTTTATGAAGCTGGTAGGACGGTTATTTTTGAAGTTGAGCTTTTAAGTTTTTATTAACAAGCATTATTTTTAGCCTTTCCATATTTTTGACGAAAGAGAAAGATTATGCCAAAAGTAACTTCAATTAAAGAAAGTCATAAAAAGGTTAGGCAAAAAATGGAAGAAGTGGATTGTACATACACTTTCGTTGGGAGTGAATTACAAATTGATACCTTTTCTACGACAGAAGAAGGGAAAAACGCCCAGACTATTAGGTTTACACCAGAGGCTCAAAAAATGATTGTTGAAATAATATTAAATAAACACATAAAATAATTTTTTTATTTTTTGCACAGTTCCACTACTCTTTCCAGTAAGTTTCATAACCTTCCTAACAGATAGTCCTTGTTTTAGTAGCTTAACCACATCTTTGTGTTCGGTGAGCAATTCCTTTTCGTCTTTACGGAAACCTTCTTTTCTACCAACCTTACCACCTGCTTTTCGGTAACTATCATAACCAGACTTTATACGCTGGCGTATGGTCGTTTTCTCCATTTCGCTGACCGAGGTAAGTATTTGTATCATAAACTGAGATAGCGGATTGATCTCGCATTTGTCGTTCAGCGTTTCTATGTTGTAATTCTTAATGTAAAGCGAAATGCAGTTGTCATTCAGCAGCTTGATGGTTTTCAATACCTCAATCGTATTCCTACCGATTCTGGAGAGTTCCCAGGTCAATACTTTGTCCACCTGTTTGGTCTTTACAAACTCAATCATCTCCATCAGTTTCGGTCGGTCTTCATTGTTCTTGCCACCAGATACTTTTTCTTCAAATGTACCAACCACCTCATAACTAATCTTCCTGGCATATTCCATCAATTCCTCGGTTTGCCTGGTATAATCCTGGATGGTTGTAGAAACCCTACTGTAAATGACAACTTTCATAACTGTATCACTATAATTATTTATATTGTAAAGATACGAAAAACAATCAAAAATGATACACCTTTAAATATTATTTTGATACACATTTGCTTTTGATACACTAACCAATAACTGTAAAAGTCAAATCCCAATATTAGAAAAATTTTAACCTGTTTCATTTATTTTTCTCTTATCATAAGTATTTATAACTATGCCACCTATAACTAAAACAATACCTATAACCGGTGGCCATTGTATTGGGTATGCTCTATCATCCATTTTATTTATTCTCACTGTATCAGCTATATTACTTACCGGAGAAAAATTAAATTTAGAATATATTATCAATACGATTCCTGTAATGAGTATGATTATGCCTATTGTTTTTGTTTTCATATTAGATTTAGTTTTTATGATGTTTTAAAAAAAAGCACTACGATTTTGCATAGTGCTTTTTCTGTAGTTAAGAGTTAAAACAAACAGATATTAGCTTTTTGCAGTATGATGTTTAGCTACTTCATTAAGATGTTCAGTTGCCATAGCATGATGACCGCTTGCTTTTACTGTGCTTGTACTTGCTTTATCATGGTTACCTGCTTCGTGGTGTGCAGCAGCTTCTAAATGATGACTAGCAGCCGCTTCGTGATGTGCAGCCGCAGTTTTATGGTTTTCAACTACTTTTTTAACATCTGCTACTGGAACTGAAATTTGTTCTTTTTTAACCGGAGGTGTTGTTGTATTTGACATTGTATAAAATTTAATTGTGAAAGAATTTCCACAACAGCACAAAGGTGGGCTATATTGGTATTTTGATTGTTATATTACTTTAGGTAATAGTTACATGATTTACATATTGTGGTTTAAACGCAGAAAAAAGGACAATAAATTATTGTCTATATTATAAATGTTGGGGTATAAAAAATACTTAAAGAAGTTTCCGCTTTCTAAGTATAACTTTAAACATCAATGAAAATGGATGGTCGGGATAAGAAAAACTCCTTAATTGTTCTTTTTCATCTTCGGTATATTCTCGGTTTTCTGCCCTGGCTATATCACTTATTTCGAAATATTTATTTGCAAACTTCCTAAAAAATTGAAGCCTGATATGTTCTAATTTATCAAGCCTGAACTTTTGAATCGTTTTTGTACCAATATCAGAATTGTTTTTAATTCTAATTATTTCATCATCAAATGTTATGTGTTGTTCAATTTCATCGTTGCTGTAAATAAAAGGATTCAACGCATTTTCTACAGGAATAGCATTGTGAGGTACTTTTTTATTACAATTGTCGCAGGATAGAAAAAGATTATTCCATTCAAACGCTAAATCCTTACCGGCTGTATTTGCAACTTCTATGTAGTGGTCAATTTGAGATTCTTTTTCTGATAATTTCCGTTCGCAGTAAAAACACTTGTTATGACTAATGGAATAAAGCTGAGTTCTGACATTATTATGCCCATATTTACTTGAATCAGGTCTTGGTTTGCCCGATGCCAAAAAAATTCTAAGCCATTCAACCTTATTTCTTATTAGAATTTCCGGTTCGGGCAGCCTTTCCAAGTGTATCATTATAGGTATCCTATTTTTAAATACTTAAAATATTCAGGGTTAAGTTTTTCGAGTTTAATTTCAATTTCATGCTTTGCTTTTTCGTTATTTGCTTTAATTGCAACTTTCCGCTCTCTAAGTAAATCACTTATTTCAGAATTAAAGGAATCTGTATCAAATAAAGGCATTCTTAAAATTTCTTCAACGGGTTTATTGGCATAGTTTTCCGTTTCATTTTCAAGGTAACAACCATCTTTACCTGCCTTGCAAACAATAACTTCTGCACCTTCTAATGAGGACACAATAAAAGGCGAATGGGTAGTGGCGATAATTTGGATATTAGGGAAAATATCCAGAATATTTTTAAATAATACCTTTTGCCATTTTGGATGCAAATGTGTTTCCGCTTCATCAATCAGCAACATACCTTCAACTTCTAATATCTTACTGATAGGCGTATGGTTCAAAACATGTGCCGCATAAGCTTTAACAAGTAACGATAACATGCGCTGCATGATATAAATACTGCCACTACTTAATTTATCTATCCCTATTTCATTACCAAACTGGACAAATAACGGAGATAGGTTTTTTCTTGAAACTCCTATAAATTCACCATCAATAATACAATTATTGATAATTTTTACAGTTGTATCATATAGAAATTTACCAATTTGTGATTCCTCACTGTTTCCGTCTTTCAGATAATCAAAAAAGACAATACTTTTAACAACATCTGCGTTTTTATGAACTCCGCTTAATGGATTGAGAAATATTTTATTTACATCTAATAATTCCATCGAAGTAATTTCAAATTTCTCAGTTGATAATTTTGAATTCCAAAAATCAAGAATAAAATTTGTTGGCAATTTTTTATTTATATTATTATAGATATGAGTGCCAATATCTATATTTTGTATATAAATATTATTGTTATTGTCAATAGTTGTTTTTAATGGCAAAGCGTCTTTATTAAAACTGAAATTCATAGCTATCGAACAAATATTATTATTTATAATTTGCCTATCTATAGCTCTATAATAATCACCATACATTATAGTCCTTATAGCATCTAAAATTACAGATTTACCGGTGCCATTTTCACCTGTAATAATTAAATGTTTTGCTTTGTTTACATAGTCATTATACCCATATCGTTGTTTATCCGGGCTTAACGCAATTTCACATTTTTTAAAGGGTCCAATATTTTCAAGCTTTAAATCTAATAACTTCATAAACTAAAATTTAGTATTATAGAATTTCATACAAACTTACTTCAAAAATAGGCTATTATACTAAGTTTTATTGTAACAACATACATGCAAAAAAACAGCAATTATTTTTTATATAAACCTAATGTTTCATCCCTAATATTTAGGAAATAAAAAAGGTAAAGCACTTTATATTGTTCCTTTTTTTGCTGCCAAAAAGCAAGAGAACTGTAAAAGTGCTTTAACCTATTTATTTATCAATCTTCCTAAAAACTACAATTATCAATCCGGCTTTTTGCCGTCAAGAAACGTATTTATTGTATGTAAAGACACTTCAGGTCCTTTATTAGTATCATTTACATCAACTGTGTATTTGCTGTAATAATTATCTGTTGAAGGCTGCTGATTCTCAAGCATAATATTTTTACGTTTGTATGCAGGTACTAATTCAAATTCATCATTGCTTTCTGCATTTTTTATATTAAAACTCATTCTGCGTAGGCGTTCTGCTCTTTCTTCCAATGCTCTTTTCTGCTCTTCAAATCTTCTTTTTTCTTCCATTTCCTCATCGCTCAAAATACGTTCACCAATTTTATAAGGTACAGATTCTTTTGCACCGCTTACGGCTTCGTTCTTGAAACTTGATTTAATAACAGGCTCTTCCTCTTTCTTACTCTGTTTAGAATGGTCTAAATTAAAAACAAAGGTTGGGTCGGCAGCAGGTTTTGCTGGCTCCGAGTTTGGCCATGTAAAGCTTGACTTAATAGTGTCTTTGATATTGCCAAAATTTGCATCTGCTTGATTCGTATCAAAACTGTTATTGTTTTGCTGTGGCATTTCAACCAAAGTGGGCATCAAACTATCTGTAAATTTACCTGTAAAGGGTTTTGAGTCTTGTGGTACTATTTCGGGCATAGGGTCTTTACCAAGCTGCCAAATTTCTTTTTTAGGCTCATTGGTTTTTGCAGGAAATTCAACCTTAATATCTCTGTGTTCAAAACCGGTAGCAATAATAGTAACAGCAATTTTGTCGTTCAGATTGGGGTCATTACCCATACCTAAAATAACATCGCAATTTTCGCCTGCTTGTCTTTGCACATAAGCTTGTACTGCTTCTGTTTCATCCATAGTATGCTCAAACGCACCTGCAGCAGATGTAATATTTAATAATAACCATTTAGCACCCGATATATCACTATCGTTGAGCAAGGGTGAATTTAAAGCTTCTTCTACTGCATGTAAAGCACGGTTTTCTCCGGCTACTGCCGCACTACCTAATATGGCAACACCACCATCTCTCATAACAGTACATACATCGGCAAAGTCCACATTTATTTGTCCTGTTGTGTTAATTACATCTGTAATACATTTTGCAGCAGTAGCCAAAATATCATCGGCTTTAGAAAAAGCAAGTGTGTAAGGTAAATTACCAAATTGTTGGCGTAATTTATCGTTAGATACTACAAGTATAGTATCCACATGTTCTCTCATGCGGTCTATACCGTCTTGTGCTTGTTTCATTCTTCTACGGCCTTCGTAAGTAAAAGGCATCGTAACAATACCAACCGTAAGTATGCCTAAATCTTTACAAATTTTAGCTACTACTGGTGCACCGCCTGTACCTGTACCACCACCCATACCGGCAGTAATAAATGCCATACGGGTATTTACTTTCAGTATTTTAGTAATATCTTCTAAGCTTTCCTCACTTGCCTGCTTCCCAATCTCGGGGTTGGCACCCGCTCCCAAACCCTGAGTAAGATGTGGTCCTAATTGTATCTTATTGGCAACAGGGCTTAATGCCAGTGCCTGCGAATCGGTATTACAAACAATAAAATCCACGCCCTCAATACCAAGGCCATGCATATAATTTACCGCGTTACTGCCGCCGCCGCCCACTCCTATTACTTTAATAATAGAAGATTGATTTCTTGGAATTTCAAAATGTATCATACTATTGCATTTTTTTTGTGTTAAGAAATAATTGTATTTGTTTTATTTTTTTATTTATATTGTTAAATTGTTTTACAGTTGTTTATCCTCTACGTCTTCAAATAATTCAAGTAGCTTGTCTTTTAAGTTTTCAAAAAGCCCCTTCCCCGATTTAACCTTTTTAGGTGCTTGTTTTAATTCAGGTTCAATTGGTAGTTCTTCTTCGTCCTCTTCATGTTCTGCAACAATTACTGGTTCTTTTTCTATGGGTTGGCTCGATACTGTTACGTGTATTGTATTACCACCATCACCAACAAAACGCATACTGCC
>CAIWXG010000363.1 GCA_903916555.1 uncultured Bacteroidota bacterium | reverse complement strand
TGGAAGAAATAGACAAACCCATGTATGATAAATTCGTAATAAAATTTAAGACTGAAAAAGCAGGAATTGAAAAACAACTGGCTGCAATCTCAATAAATCTTACGAACCCTGAAAAGTGTATTGACAAAGCACTGACCTTAGCCTCCAAAATGGCTACAGTATGGAGTTCCAGCGATTTCACCAACCGTCAGAACCTCCAAAATCTGCTATTTCCTGACGGAATGTTGTACAATCGCAAAAAGGACGAATTACGAACCGTAAGAGTAAATGAAGTATTCGGCTACATTGCAGACCTGACAAGGGTTTTAGAGGACGGCGGGGGTGGAAACACCCCTGCCATTTCAAATTGCTCCGCTCCGGTCAATGGCAGCCCTGCCGAACCAAGACAGGACGAACAATAATAATTATGCTGCCGCCCCACCATATCATAAATAACGATACTGCACCCTGCCGCTCCTTCTATGCTTAGGTTGCCGGTGGTGGGGTTGGGGTAAATGTTTACCTCTATTGGTTCGTTACCGGCACCGTTTACCCCCAGCGGCCATACATGCACCACCACTGTATCTCTGGTTATTGTGCCGCATAAATCCATTACTACCTCATAGCTTGTTGTGGTGCTGGGTCTTACCTTTATCCGCCCCCCGCTGTCTATCGGGCTTGTGCTACCCAGCACATACCAGTAGCAGGGCATGCCGTCTCCGTTGCTGTCTACACCTATATACGTGCTGTCGCCTGCTCCCATCCACTCATCCGGGCCGGCTGTTGCTAGGGCATCACTCGCTATCACACTTACGTCATCTATGAGATAATATGCAAATGTTCCTGTTGATACAATATGTATTTTAGCAATATGGGCTGTATCAAAAAAATCACCAATGGTTATAAATTTTTCTGTTCCGTTTGCAACAAAGCTACCTTGTATTTTTGTCCAGTTAAGCGTATCGCTTATAATAGCTGTCTCTACTATTTGTGGGGAGTATTCTGTTTGCGGGGCATAGCAATGGCTTGTTGTATCAATATAGCCACCATCTAAATAAGCACCAATATTGTTAACTGCATAATCACCTGTATTTCCCCTAACAACATAAAATGTAACACAATAACTTTGTCCTAAAACTAAAGTTTGTACTAATCTTCCTTGTAAATAGGTATATGCAACATAACCAAAACTTCCATCATCAAATATTCTAGATTCTACCATTCCATTTCCTTTATGAGGATATTGAAAGCCGTATTGCCCAAAAGGAACGCTGACTTGTGAAATTGATGTAGCACATGCATTGCAATAACTTGCATAACATGCGGAATAGGGGTATGTGCCACCAAATGTCCAATTAGAATCAAGTGCATTCCATCCGGAAGCATAATATAAAAGACTCTCAGTAGTGGGGCAATTAGAATATATTTCAAATCCCGGGTTTCTAACTAAATTTAGTTGCCCCCAAGAAAAGGGGCAACTAAATAAAATTACAAATACAATTATTACATTCTTCATTCTATAACAAATTTTATAGAATGAAATTCCACTTGTGTTTGTCTTCGGTGGTTCCTTTGCGTATGTTTAATAAGTCATTTTGGAGTTCGTACATTATTGCATCTTTTTCTATGTAGCAATTATAAGCCGTACCATTAATACAAATACTTTCTATAGGTGCAATAACTGCGGCAGTGCCGGCACCAAATGCAATAACTTTTTTGCCTTCTTTAAATGCACGTTCCAGTTCTTTGTAGCTTATAGCACGTTCTTCAACAATAATACCTTTTTCGCGGGCAAGGGTTATTAAAGAATCTCTGGTAACGCCATCTAATATAGAGCTTGACAAGGGTGGTGTTACTAACACATTATCTATATAAAATAAGGCATTCATAGTGCCGCTTTCTTCAATAAATTCGTGGTTTTTGGCATCTGTCCATAAAATTTGGTCATAACCTTCCTGTTGTGCTTGTTGTGTTGGGTAAAAAGCACCTCCATAGTTACCGCCACATTTTGCAGCCCCTGTGCCACCTTCGGCAGACCGTACATAAGTAGTTTCTACTTTTACTTTTAACGGTTTAGAATAATACTGAAAAGCAGGAGAGCATACAACCATAAATAAATATTCTTCCGAAATTTTTACACCTATCCTGTTTTCGGTAGCAATCATAAACGGACGAATATAAAGTGAGCCATGCTCTTCTTTAGGTATCCAATCTGCGTCTAAAGCCACTAATTGGTGCAGTGCTTTTACAAATAAATCGCGGGGTATATGGGGCATACACATACGAGTAAGCGATTTCATAAAACGGTCGTAATGTTTGTGTATCCGGAAGATATTTATTTTACCGTCTTCCATTACAAAGGCTTTCATGCCTTCAAAAACCGTTTGCCCGTAATGTAAGCATAAAGCCATAGGGCTTAAAGTAATATCACGAAAAGGAACAATTTGCGGGTCGTGCCATGCACCATCTCTATATTCAGCGATGAACATGTGTTCCGTTGGTATTTTACCAAATGGAACAGATTTAGTATCTGTTACTTTTCTTTCTTTTTGTGCATTAATCGAGATGGTGTGTTCCATTGTTGTTAATTTAAATTGGTTAAGACTCTATTGGAATATTTTCAGGAAACGCTTCTTCATTTTTATTTTCAGAATTCAAATTATCTGTTTTGTGTTGTTTTCTATAGCCTTTGTTTACAAGGTACACACTTATTACGATAGTACCAAATGCAAGTATCGTAAACAAATTCATAGATTCGTGCATGGCAAAATAACCCAATAAAACGGCTACCATTGGGTTAATATAGGCATAAATGGTTGCAATGCCTACCGGTAATATTCTTAATGCATACATATATGCTGCATAAGCTGTTACAGAACCAAAAACAATTAAATAGGCTAATGCAAGCAAACCGTCTGTGTTCCAGATTACAAGATTTTTATAATCATCTATTACTGGGCTTGCTATTAACATAAAAATACCCCCGAAAAACAGTTGCATACCTGAATTTAAAAAAGGGTTTACCGGGTTAATATTCTTTTTATTTACAATACTACCCAATGCCCACGAAGCCGTAGCAAATAATACCGCAAGTATGCCCCACAAATAAGATATGTTGCTTAATTCTTTTATATCGTTTAAGAATATTAAGCCTACACCGCAACTGCCTAATAACATACCTAAACCAATAGTACTATTAAAGTGTTCTTTTTTAGAGCCAAACAGATTAAATAAAACAGCAAACATAGGCATCATAGAACATATAAGAGCTGCAATGCCACTGGGTATATATTTTTCGCCCCATGTTACGCAACCATTGCCAAGGCTCAACATTAAAAAGCCTACCAACATTTGCCTTAATGTATTTTTAATTGAGAAATCAGTTTTTTTATTAAAAAGATAAGCAACTAGCATTAATATTATTCCGGCTATTGTTTGCCTAACACCGGCAAATAAAAAAGCGGGATAATACTGCACACCTACTTTAATTGCTAAATAGGTAGTACCCCAAACAAAACATATAAATACTACCGATAAATAAGCTTTTGTTTGTGGTGTCATATAAAATTAAAATCGGGACAAATTTCTAAAAAATAATTGATACAAAACAGATACAATTTACGTATTTTTGACCATAACAGTTTGTTTTTTATGAAATTGACGAATACATTACAAAACGAGCATCTTTATATGCAGACAGCGGCTGTTTTTGAACAGCAGATACTACAAGAGGTTATTAAAATAGGCGATAAATTGCCTTCGGTTAGAGAATTGAGTAAAGAGAAAGGTTTAAGCGTGAGTACCATTTTACAAGCTTATTACCACTTAGAAGGTAAAGGCTTAATAGAATCCCGTCCTCAATCGGGCTATTATGTAAGGTTTAATCCTTCCCGGTTTCCACAAAAGGTAACAAAGAGTAATCCGCTCGATATTAATAAATCTAAAGATGTAGAAACGATAATCAGCGAAGTGTATGATGATTTTGCTATGCCGGGGATTGTGAAATTTTCTTTAAGTTTGCCATCCCCTGAACTTTTGCCGCTTGCACAGTTAAATAAATCTATGATACAAGCCCTGCGAGATTTAGATGGGAATGGCACATTATATGAATCGGTACAGGGTAATGAATTATTACGTAGGCAAATTGCAAGATGGTCAATACACTGGGGTGGTAATTTAAAGGCAGATGATATTATAAGTACATCGGGTTGTATGAATGCAATTGTTTACTGTTTAATGGCTGTAACAAAACCCGGAGACTTAATAGCAGTAGAAAGTCCTGTTTATTTTGGTGTTTTAAGATTTGCCCAAAGCATAGGTCTTAAAGTTTTAGAATTACCAACCGATCCCGATACCGGTGTTGACCCAAGTGATGTAAAAAAAGCACTAAAAAACCACGATATTAAAGCCTTCTTTTTTGTTACTAATTTCAGTAATCCTACCGGTTATTGTATTCCCGAAGAAAATAAAATGGAATTAGTTAAAATATTTTCTCATCACGGAATACCCCTTATTGAAGACGATTTATATGGGGATGTATATTTTGGTTCTACGCGACCTAAATCTTGCAAAAGTTTTGATGAAGAAGGGAATGTATTATGGTGCAGTTCCATATCTAAAACATTAGCCCCGGGTTATAGGGTGGGGTGGGTGGCTCCGGGTAAATATATGGAACAAATAAAAAGATTGAAATTATATCATTCCATAACATCTGCAACGGCACAGCAAGCTGCAATTGGTAATTTTTTGGCTAACGGCAGGTACGAACATCATCTGCGTAAGCTAAGACAAACCTTGCATGCCAATAGTTTGCAATGTATAAGAGGTATTGGAGAATATTTTCCGCAAGGGGTAAAAGTTACAAACCCGCAAGGTGGTTTTATATTATGGGTAGAATTAGATAAGAAAATAGACACCTATCAATTATATCAGGAAGCCATACAGCATAAAATAAGCATAGCACCGGGTACAATGTTTAGCCTGCAAGACAGATACCAAAATTGCATGCGAATAAGTTATGGTATGCAATGGACGCAGGAGGTAGAAAAAGCGATGAAAAAGTTAGGTAATCTGGTAAAAACAATGATGTGAAGTGGTTTTTTGTTTCTCTTTTATCCTAACCACAAATATACTAATAAGCATCATTGCCACACTCTCTTGTATGTTTTGTTTACTATTGTATCTCAAAAACAACAAGTGTATAGTTTGCTGAAGCAATATTTTCAAAATTAAGAATCCTTTTCATCAGTAATTTTTATTTACTTTTACTTTCTAAACTAAAAAAAATGCAAGTCTGGGCAGATTATCAAACTCAAAATAAAGACAGATTCCTTAGTGAACTATTAGATTTATTGCGTATTCCATCCGTAAGTGCAGATAGCAAGTACAAAGCTGATGTAGCAAAATGTGCCGATGCTGTTAAAGAACATTTATTAAAAGCCGGTTGCGATAATGCAGAGGTATGTGCTACAGCAGGGCATCCTATTGTATATGGAGAAAAAATGATTGACCCCAACTTACCAACCATTTTGGTTTATGGGCATTATGATGTGCAGCCTGCCGACCCACTTAATTTATGGGACAGTCCGCCTTTTGAACCTGTAATTAAAGACGGTAAAATTTTTGCTCGTGGTGCTTGCGATGATAAAGGACAAATGTTTATGCACATTAAAGCATTGGAAACAATGCTTAAAACAAATAGCCAACCTTGTAATGTAAAAATTATGATTGAGGGTGAAGAAGAAGTTGGCTCTACTAATTTGGGTCTATTTCTTCAAAACAATAAAGAAAGACTAAAAGCAGATGTTGTTCTTGTATCTGATACATCTATGATAAGCATGGAGCATCCGTCTATTGAAAGTGGTTTACGTGGTCTTGCTTATATGGAAGTAGAAATTACAGGTCCTGATAGGGATTTACATAGTGGCGTTTATGGAGGTGCAGTTGCTAACCCGGCAACCATACTTTGCCAAATGATTGCTGCTATGCACGATGAAAACAATCATATTACCATTCCCGGTTTTTACGATAAGGTACAAGTGCTAAGCGAAAATGAAAGAAAAGCTATTAATGAAGCTCCTTTTAGTATTGAAGCATACAAACAGGAATTAGGCGTAAATGAAGTATGGGGAGAAAAAGGCTATACCACATTAGAGCGTACCGGTATTAGACCCACACTGGAGGTTAACGGCATTTGGGGTGGTTACATAGGCGAAGGAGCAAAAACGGTACTGCCGTCTAAGGCTAATGCAAAAATCTCTATGAGATTAGTACCCAATCAAAAGTCTGATGAGATAGCAGCACTCTTTAAAAATCATTTCGAGAAAATAGCACCTGCCAATGTACATGTTAAAGTAACAGCACATCATGGTGGTGAGGCAGTTGTTACTCCTACCGATTCTATTGCTTATAAAGCAGCAGCCCAAGCTATTAAAACTACTTTTGGAAAGGACCCCATACCCACACGCGGTGGTGGCAGCATACCTATTATAGCCCTGTTTGAAAAAACATTAGGTCTTAAAACCGTATTGCTTGGCTTTGGCTTAGATAATGACAATATACACTCACCAAATGAGAAATACGATGTATTTAATTTTTATAAAGGAATAGAAACAATACCTTATTTTCATAAATACTTTGCAGAGGCAATAAATAAGATTTAATGCCAATGTGATAATTTTATTACGGCTGCTCTATTAAAGTGGGCAGCCGTATGCCTTTAATCTCTAACCGATAGATTTAAGAATCAGGTTCAATTTTTATCTGTTAAAGCGAACTTATAAAGAAACTTTTTAACGTAGGTTTAACCTCAAGTTTTTTTGTGCAACTGTCAATCAATTTAATTTTGTGGATACCCAAAATGAAAATAAATAAGATTAAACATATGTGGCGCATAAGCTTAACTTTCTTGTTATTAGGGGTGTGTTGCCAACTGCGGGCGCAAAATGTAGTTTTCAGTGCCGCACCCAGTGCTAATAAAATTGGTATTAAAGACCAAATACAAGTACAATATACTGTTAAAGATGCCCAAAACCTGCAAAGCATAGCCCCGGGTCAGTCTCAGGACTTTACGGTTGTGCAAGGACCTTTTCATTCGCAGAGTTCCAATATCTCAATTATTGGCAATCAAACGGTACAATCTCAAAGTATTACCGTAACCTATATTTTACAACCCAAACGTGAAGGCACATTTACAATTCCACCGGCAATAGCAAAAGATGCAGCCGGGCATACATACCAATCTAATGCAATGACAATACAGGTTGTTTCAGGCTCTGTGGCACAACAACAACAAAGACGCCGACGAGACCCGTTTGGCGATGATGGTGATGACCCATTTGCTGCATTACTACAACAACAGCAGCGAATGCAGCAATTGCAACAGCAATTGCATAATCAAATGCTGCAACAACAAAATACACAACAACAACCGTCTGCACAAGGGCAAAGGCAACAACCGCAGTTGCCACAAGACCCACCAATAAAGGATGAAGACATTAAAAAAGATTTGTTTATAAAAGTGGTAGTAGATAATAATGATGTGCATGTAGGAGAGCAGATAACAGCAACCTATAAATTATATTCTAGATTACCCATGCAAATAAATATTTCAAAATTACCAACCCTAAATGGTTTCTGGACACAAGATTTTGAAATACCCAGACAGCCAAAGCCTACAGAGGAAATTATTGACGGTAAAAAATTTCAGGTCTTTGTTCTTAAAAAATCGGCACTTTTCCCGCAGCAAACCGGCACACTTGAATTAGACCCTGCCGAAGCAAAGGGTATGGCGAGGGTATTACAACAAGTAAAACGCCGAATGGCAGATATGGACCCGTTTGGTGCAGGTACATTATTAATGAGCGACCCATTTTTTAATCATAGTGTATTTAATGCTACAGTATATAAAGATGTGCCTGTGAGCTTAAAAAGTACACCGGTAAAAATAAAAGTTACTGCATTGCCTGATAAAAACAAACCTGATAATTTTAGTGGTGCAGTGGGTAGTTTTACAATAGCGGGCAAATTAGACAAAGAAGAATTAACTACTGATGACGTTGCTACTTTAACTCTAAATATTACCGGAAGTGGTAACATTAAAATATTTGAAGCGCCTAAATTAAATTTACCCAATGGTTTAAACACCTTCGACCCTCTTGTTACTGATACTATTACCGGACGCAGCACTACGATTAGTGGCACAAAAAAGATAAATTATTCTATTACACCCCATACACCAGGTGATTATAAAATTCCAGTTATTCCGTTTACATTCTTTAATCCGGTTACAGGCAATTATGTTACTGTAAGCACTCCAGAATATAAAATACATGTAAAACCCGGTAAGCATTATCTGCCATCACTTCAAAAAGATAATAATAATTTAGTTATTAACGATTTGCATGATATAATAGCAAAGCCATTAAACAATATTTCATATAATAGTACTCCATTGCTTTTAAGTACAGGTTATTGGTCTTTGTATGCTTTGCCGTTATTGGCATTTATAGGTTTAATTATATGGAAGAAGAGAGATGATGATTTATCGAAAAATTCTATACTTCTTAAAAATAAAAGAGCCAATAAAATTGCTCTTAAACGCTTAGTAATTGCCAATAAACTACTTTTAGAAAAAAACAAAGGTGCTTTTTATGAAGAAATATCTAAAGCAATTTGGTTATATCTGAGCGATAAAATAAATATTCCTCTTTCTGCACTATCAAAAGAAACAGCAATGGAAGCACTTACTATTCGTAAAGTGCCTACAGAAATACAAAAAAACATTGAATCAGTAATATGGGAATGCGAGACGGCACTATATGCATCAGGGGGTAGTAATGAAATGAAAAATACTTACGATGAAGCATTAAAAATTATTAGTGATTTGGAAGATGTAATTAAAGCATGAAAAAATTAATTTTTATTTTAAACATACTATTTTCCGGCTCAATATATTTGCTTGCAGCCAGCACTAGTGATAATAATTTTCTTTGGCAAAAAGGGAATGAATTTTATCATAATAAAGTATATGACAGTGCTGTGTTTTACTACGAACAAATTGCAGCAAAAAGACCCGTTAATGCAGATGTATATTATAATTTAGGTAATACCTATTATAAATTGAATAAAATTGGTATGGCAGTTTTAAATTATGAAAGAGCATTAAATATAAATCCGGAATATAAAGAAGCTAAAGAAAATCTATTGCTAACCCAAACCAGAATAGGTAATAAAATAAATACTATAAATGATATATTTTTTATTACATGGTGGAATTCAATTACTCGTGCAGATAGAGCAAGCTTTTGGGCATTATCAGCTGCACTTATTTTTATTTTAACTATTGCTATAATACTATTAAAAAGATTTAACAATAAATTTGTATCACTTTTACCCATTCAGCTACCATTTATTTCTGGGTTTATTTGGATATGTTTTTTCATAATAGCAATATTTGCTGCTATTAATAGAATGCAGACAAATGAAGCAATTATAATGTTAAATGATGCACCTTTAATGAATAACGAATTGGTGGGGAAGCCATTATTATTGATACCTGAAGGTACAAAAGTTGTTATTATAGAGAATAAAACCAATTGGGTTGAAATAAAATTACCTGATGGCAGTATTGGTTGGGTACAGCATAGCATAATAGAAAAGATATAAAGTACTAAAAATTAATTATATGGCAAATTTTTGGGCTAAAACTCCAAATTGGATTAAACCATTTTTTTCTAAAAAATTTGTATGGAATATCAACAACAATACAGAGCCGTCAGTTTATTTTACTTTCGATGACGGGCCACATCCCCAAGCTACACCTTATGTGTTAGAACAATTAGATAAATACAGCGCAAAAGCTACATTTTTTTGCGTAGGTAACAATGTAGTTAAATACCCTGAAATATATCAGCAGGTTTTAGAAAAAGGTCACTCTGTTGGCAACCATACTTATAATCATCTAAATGGTTGGAAAACGGACACCCAAAAATATTTGCAAAATATATATCAGGCAAGGGCATTTATTAATAGTAATCTTTTTAGGCCACCCTACGGAAAAATAAAAAGGGAACAACTAAAAAGTATGTATAATGATAACCCAACATGGAATATATGTATGTGGGATGTACTTAGTTTTGATTTTGACAGGAAGCTTAGCCCTGAAAAATGTCTTGAAAATGTAATTAAGAATATTCAGCCGGGTTCTATTGTTTTATTTCACGATAGCACAAAAGCTTGGGATAGAATGAGCTATGCATTGCCGTTTGTACTGGAATTTTGTAAAAGCAAAAATTGGAAAATGAAAAAGATTGAACAGTAAAAAAATATTGTAACTATTCAGGCTTGCAAAATAAAAAGTAAAATATTCTCTTTTCAAAACCCTGAAGTGGTGATATTATTTTATAATGCATGGGTAAAATAATATCACCACTTTAGGGTTTTGTGGCATTTTATATGATATTTACTACAATAATATCATCCTGTTAGGATTAATTTTATGAAGACTTAATAGTAAGAAATATTAGTATATAATAAAATATATTTTATTGTTTTTTATTGGTGTTCGCATGCAATTCTTTTTCAATAGAGTCTGCTTTTGTTATAGCTAATGCATTAAGTACAGAATCGTTATAAACAGCTTTTTGGGCTTGATGTTCCATTGTTTTAGCTTTAATAGCCGAATCAATGGATACTTGTATCGGGTTTGGTTTGTCTGAACTTGCACAAGATGCAAATAGAGCAAAAACAAATAATGATAGGAATTGTTTATTCATTGTTTTATTGTATAATATATACAGTGCTATTATTGTATATAATAATAGCACTGTATATAATTTTACTAGGGTAATACAATTTGTTTAGAATCTGATGAAGAACCGGATGCTCCTAAAGTGTAAGTTTTAGTCCATAATGGTTTTCCTGTTGATGGATCTGTATCAAAAGAAGCAGTATAGGTATCACCATTTTTACCTGTAACTGTCCAAGCGGCATTATGAGTGCCTGTAGTTAATGGAATTTTAATCGTTCCATGACCAACAACCGGTGGAACAGCATCTATTGTTACATTAATTGTTATATCCGGAGTACCCGAAATAGAAAAACAATACACCATAATTTTATTTTTTAAAATGCCTACTCTATACCGTTTTCGGCTTACCGGTTTTGTATAAATTAAAGAGGTAAAATAAAATTTCCTTGTGATGCACCGGTAGCATCTAAGATTCCGGCAAAATAAAGAGTGCCTAATGCATTTCCATTAGGTAAATCAATTTTAACTTCATAAAAGTCTGATGGCGTACCGCCAATGATAGACCAATTTACAGAGTTGGGGCTTGGTGCTGTCAATGGAATTTTTATTGTGCCGTGGCCACCCATAACTACTACGCCATCTACAGTAGCATTAATTGTAGATGTATTGCTTGTGGTAATGTCTAAATACATGGTTTTGTTTTGTTTTTGTGAATAATAATTGAATTGTAAATATATATATATTATTGTTACAAATTGTGTGCTTTTATCAACTAATTTATTTTTATAAATTATGACATGAAATATATTTATCTTTTTTGCGGTAGGCAAAAAACGGGGAATCTATAATTGTTTTCCAACATTTTATCTTGTTTAATACCATATACTAAATCACTCATATTGTCTATTTCGTCAATGCAAATGCCAATAGTATCAGCGTTAGCTTGTTTTGCTCTTTCAACTGCATTAATTTCTAATAAAGGTTCGTGTACTAAAGAAATTCTTTCTATTAAGTGTTGTAAACCGGCAGGTAGATGTGCAGGTGTAGTTGTATCGTCTGCTAAGATATTAAAAATGAATTTACCTTGAAACACACCTGCAAATGTATTTATATCCCTTACATGAGCATTGATTTCATTTGCATGCTTAAATATCATATATAAATTAGCTAATTGTTGATAAGAGCGACCTTGTACAATTAGAAAGGGATATGGTGTATTTATAATTACTTTATATGCTCTGCTGCCAAAAACATGTTGCATACCTGTAATGCCATGAGTACCCATTATAATTAACGGATTATCATATTTAGCTGCTACATCGTTAAAGGCTTCATAAATAGTTCCGTGAGTTATTAAGGGTCTAATAATATCTCCATAAAAAACACTTAAACCGTCTAAGAAATTATCCAGATCATTTTTAGTTTTCTGATATACTTCTTGGTACATTTGTTGAGCAATTGCTTTAACGTCTTCATTTTGAGCGTTTTGATACTGGTCTAAAATTTTAGAATCAAGTAAATGTACAGCAACTATTTCTACATTATGATTTACAGATAATTCGCAAGCATATAATAAAGCTTCATGAGAAACCGGAGTAAAATCAATAGGAACAACTAATGTTTTTTTCATAGCATGCAAAATAATGATTTTTTTGTGTTTTGACATCAAAATTAATAAAAATCAATTATTTTTTATTAATCGTAATCTCAAATATAGCCTCAAATATTTGTATTTTAAGTATAATTAAAAAAAGTTTATATCACAGTGCCTTCTTCCTTAGCTTTGTAGCTCTTTATTTGTTCTAATGCATCGGGTACTACATCGCTAATAATAACTATAAAGCTATCTTTTTCGGCATTATTTATGGCAAAATCAATTGCTGCTTTTTCGTTTCTTATTACAGTAACCTTTTTTAAAGGGTGTATGTTGTAAATGCCTTTCGTTATTAAATTAATAATTTCTTCTTCTGTCCGGCCTCTTAAATTTCGGTCTTGCCTTATTATTATTTCATCAAATATTTTTGCAGATTCTTCGCCTAATGATATTAAGTCTTCATCTCGTCTATCACCAACACCCGCTACTAAACCAACTTTAATTTTTGATTTTACATTTTTAATAAATTTACCTATTGCCTGTATTCCATGCGTATTATGGGCATAATCTACCATTACAGAATAATTATTAAATCTAAACATATTCATTCTACCCGGTGTAAGTGCCGGTGAAGGAACAAATGTTTGCAAGGCTTGTTTTATGTCTTCTGTTTTAAAGTCTTGCACATAAGTAGCTAAAGTTGCAGCAAGTACATTAGCTATATTAAACTCTGCCATTCCAGAAAAAGTTAAAGGAATATTTGTTACTTTTTCAACTCTTATTTTCCAATTACCTTTAATAATAGTAACGTATCCGTTTTCATAAATTGCAGCAATACCACCTTTTGCACAATGTTTTTTAATTCTTATATTATCTTCTTTCAACGAAAAATAAGCAACCTTACAGTCTAAATCTTTATGCATATTATACACAAGATTGTCATCTGCATTTAAAATAGCATATCCTTTCGGAAAAACGGTTTGTGCGGCAGTAGATTTTACTTTCGCTAATTTTTCAAGAGTGTCTATACCTCCTAAGCCTAAATGGTCTTCGGCAACATTTGTTACTACAGCTACATCGCAATGATGAAAACCTAAACCGGCACGTAAAATACCACCTCTGGCACATTCTAATACAGCAAAATTTACAGTAGGGTCTCTTAATACAAACTCGGCGGAAACAGGCCCGGTACAATCTCCTTGCATCATCATTGTGTTTTGTATATATACACCATCGGTTGTAGTATAACCTACTTTAAAACCGCTTTGTTTTACGATATGTGCTATTAAGCGTGTAGTTGTGGTTTTGCCGTTTGTACCGGAAATGGCAATAATAGGTATTCTTGCCGATGTACCCGGTGGGTAAAGCATATCAATTACCGGTTCTGCAACGTTTCTGGCTAATCCCTCGGTAGGGTCTAAATGCATTCGGAAGCCGGGTGCAGCATTTACTTCCAATACTGCACCACCGTTTTCAGTAATTGGGGTAGATAAACTTTCTGCCATAATATCTACACCGCAAATGTCTAAACCTATAATACGTGCTATACGTTCGCACATAAAGATGTTTGTTGGGTGTACAATATCCGTTACATCAGTAGCCGTGCCACCTGTACTTAAATTTGCAGTTGTTTTTAACCATAATTCTTCCTCTTTTGCAAGAATTGTATCTAAGCTATATCCTTTTTTTATTAGGATATTATGAGTGGATTCATCTATTTTTATAGATGTTAATACATTTTCGTGTCCATAACCTCTACGAGGGTCACTATTAACTTTATTTATTAATTCTTGTATAGTAAGAATACCATCTCCTGTAACAGCTGCGGGAGTTCTTAAAGCAGCGGCTACAAATTTGTAATTTATTATCAATACTCTAAAATCCCTTCCTGTTATAAATTTTTCGCATATTACACCTCGGCTGTAAGCTTTTGCAGCATGGTAACCCGACAATGCATCTTCCCAATTACGAATGTTTGTAGTTGCTCCTTTGCCATGATTGCCATCAATAGGTTTAGTTACAATAGGGTAGCCGATTGAAAAAATTGCATTTTTTAATTCTTCTGCATCATAAACAACTCTGCCGGTAGGTACAGGTATATGTGACGCTTGTAATAAATTTTTTGTTTCTTCTTTATTACAAGCTATTTCTACTGCAATAGAACTAGTTGTGCTGGCAATAGTGGCTTGTACTCTTCTTTGATTGCAGCCATAGCCTAATTGCACAAGCGATTTTGTATTAAGACGAATATATGGTATTTTTCTTCTTATAGCCTCATCTACAATAGAACCGGTACTTGGTCCTAATCGTTCCTGTTCTCTAATTTCTCTTAATGTTTGTATTGTTTCCGGTAAATGTGTTTCTGTATTTTCAATTATTGCTTGTACTAATTTTACCGATTCTTTTGCTGCATAAATACCCGCCTTTGCTTCTTGGTATGAAAATACTACATAGTATATACCTTTGTCTTTTGTTTCTCTGGTACGGCCAAAACCGGTATCCATTCCTGCTAATGTTTGTATTTCTAATGCTATATGTTCTATAACATGCCCCATCCAAGTTCCCTCTTGTAATCGGGTATAAAAGCCACCCGGAACACCTTCAGAGCAACGATGTTCGAATAAAGATGGAATCAATGTTGAAAGACGTTCGTAAAAACCCGGTATTTGGTTAGTTGGTTTTTGTTCTAAATCTTCCAAATCAAGCAACATAACAATTAATTTATGTCTGCTGATAGACCAATAGTTTGGACCACTCATTACTTTTATGTCAATTATTTTCATGTATTACAATTAGATTTTAGAAAAAATTTTAGATTTAAATTTTTTTCTAAATTAGGTATTTTATTTTTAAAAAAACTAATTGTAATTAAAAAAACTATGAAATAAATAAATAATGCCTGATAAAATTTTTAAATATAAATAATCATTAAATATCGTACCCATTTAATGATTATTTATATTATCTTATTAGATTTTCTAACTTTTTGTCATTCGTTATTATTACTTTCCCGTTTATTATACCTATTAAGTTTTCGCTTCTAAAATCACTCAGCGTCCTTATCAACGATTCTGTTGCCGTACCTGCAATAGAAGCCAAATCATCTCTGCTAATATCTAAGATATAAGGTTCGTTTTTATTTACATGGTATTTTTTTTGTAGGCTTAATAATGCCTCTGCTACTTTTTTTCTTAGTGTATTATATGCAATACCAAGTAGTTGGTTTTCTTTGTCAATAATATTTTTAGATAGCAGACTAATAAATTTTTTAGTAATTACCGGGTTGCTATTTACTAATTCTTCAAATTCTTTTTTAGGTATTAATGCTAATTCGGTCTCTTCCATTGTTTCAGCATTTTCTTTATATGCACAGCCTTCCAAGAGTGTTACATAACCCAAAAAATCGCCTTCTGAATACAAATCCATTACCAAATCTTTCCCGTCTTCGTGAGTTTTAAAGGTTTTTACTTTTCCTCTTATTATATAATAAAGATAATGTGGGTTATTACCTTCTTTATATACAATTTGTTTTTTTCTGAATATATTGGTGCTGCTTGCATCTGTTAAAGACTCAAGCGTTTTATTATTTCCAAGCGATGCCATTAATTCTTTCAATCCATCAAGGTCTGGCATCAGCTTTTTCTTCATTAATTCTATTTTGCTAAAACGGCTTTCTATTGCTAACAGTAATTCATTACCTGCAAATGGTTTGGTTAAATAATCATCTGCACCCATTTCCATTGCAGTTCTAAAATCACCACGTTCGCTTTTTGACGTAAGAAAAATGAAAGGTATATTTTGAGTCTCAGGGTCTTTGTGTAATACATGCAATACTCCATAACCGTCAATACCCGGCATCATAATATCGCATATAATTAAATCAGGTAATTGTTTTTGGGCAATGTCTATTCCCTCCTTCCCATTAGGTGCAGTAAGAATATTGTAATCGGAAAGCGTTAATATTTCAGCAACGTTTTCTCTTATATCTTCATTGTCTTCAATTATTAATATTTTTTTCATTCCCAAGTATTGTTAAAAGTTATTGTAAATACAGTTCCTTTCCCTATTTTGCTTGCACAAGTAATATTACCATTCATTAATTCTACATATTTACTTACAATATGCAAGCCCAAACCGGTACCTTGAATATTGGTTACATTAGAAGACCTGAAAAAACGTTTAAATAAATGTTCCTGGTCTTCTAATGGTATGCCTATACCGCTATCTTTAACAGATAAAATAAAGTTATTTTCATTTTTTTCTGTTGTTAATTCTATCGAAGAGTTTTCCGGAGAAAACTTAATTGCATTAGATAGCAAATTAGTAACAATATGTCGCATCATAGATTGGTCTAAAGATACTAAAGTATCGTTACCTGTATGCTTATAAGAAATATATTGTCCTTTTTTTAGCAAATGTTGTAATTCTTGTATTACGAGCGACATTTGTTCTTTAATATTATATTCACTGTATTTGGCATATATATTACCTTCTTCTATTTTTCCTACGGATAAGAAATCATTCAAAATTTCGGTCAAAGATGTTACTGATGATACGATTCTTTGTATGTGTTTTTCTCTTTTACTTTGGTCTTCAGTGGTTATATACTTTGCCAATAAGTAAGCTGAAGATAATATAGAGCTTAATGGTGTTCTGAATTCATGCGAAGCCATAGAAACAAAACGAGATTTTAATTCGTTCAATTCTTTTTCTTTTTCTAAAGCAGCTCTTAATTCTGTTTCTGCTTTTTTCTTTTCTGAAATATCAATAGCTATTCCTAAAT
Organism: uncultured Bacteroidota bacterium; assembly: GCA_903916555.1. Lineage (GTDB taxonomy): Bacteria > Bacteroidota > Bacteroidia > Chitinophagales > Chitinophagaceae > CAIYTT01. The sequence goes on along the minus strand of CAIWXG010000363.1, from coordinate 1,165 downwards.
ATCCGGTAGTAATTTGATTATAAGCTTGTTTTAATGGGGTAACATTTAATGAAACAAAAAATGCAGTTCCATCTTTTCTTACATAATGCCATTCTTGATTATTACCATGATTTAAAGCTGTTAGGGTAGCAAATACTTCAAAATCAGGTTTTATTGGTTTTTGTAATTCGATACTTAGTTCAGCTGCTCTATTTTCTAATTCTTCTTTTGTATGAAAACTGGTAAGAGAACAAATATTTACTTCCTCATCGGCAGAGTATCCTAACCATTTTTCTGCGGCTGGGTTAAAAAATTGAATGATACCTTCTTTATCACAAACGAAAATGATTGCACCGGCATGATTCCAAATATTATTAAGAAAATTATTTACCCTTTGAAGTTCTGTATCTTTACGTTCTGTTTCTTTTATTTGATTTCCTAATTGTGCAACTGTTAATGCAAGCGATTGTGTGCCTTCTTTTACTTTTTCTTCCAGATGGGTATTTAACTGAATGATTGCTTGTTCGGTCTCTTTTCTTTGTGTTATATCGCTTATGAAAGCTAAAGAGAAACTTTCGTCACCTTTACTATAATACCCTAAACTTACTTCAACAGGAAATTCTGTACCATTCTTTTTTAATCCCGACAATTCCATGCCTAATCCCATAGGTCTGCTATGCGGATTAGCACTATATTTTTCACGATGTGAAACATGGTTTTTCGTATATCTGGAAGGCATTAACATTTCAACCTTCTTTCCTTTTAATTCATCTTCTTCATATCCAAATTGTTGTTCAATATATTTATTAGACATTTGAATCTCACCCTTATTATTGGTAATCAATATGCCTATACTGGCATAATTATATAAAGCATGAAAAGATTCATAATCGAATGTCGTAAATGGCATATTTTCTAATTTATTAATTGCAATTTAAACAAAAACAACAAATAACATAAAATATATTATAAATTTATTTTTGTATTATTTGTATTGTTAAGCAAAACTAACACAAATTTAAGCATAAATATAAAAAGAGACTATTGATTTTATATAAATTTTAGGTTTTAAAAAAAACTGCTCATTTTAGGCTTTAAAATATCTTTTTTGCAAACTTACATTGAGCGAATTGCATATACGTATAATTTGACTCAAGTTATATCTAATAAAATTAGGTCTCCATTT
>CAIWXG010000362.1 GCA_903916555.1 uncultured Bacteroidota bacterium | reverse complement strand
TTTTTTTATGTTTATGCTATAACATTCCCGTTATTGCACAACGAAAATGTGGATTTGATGATTACAGAAAAGCACAAATTGCTTTACATCCTGAATTAGCAAATCATTTTGCAAAACAAAAAGCATCATTACAATCTATAGCAGACAATTTTAAAAATGAAAACAATTTTTCAGTTGCAAAAAAAATATCATCTGCAGCTCCTGCACCGGTACCGGTAATATTTCATATTATTATTAACGAAACTCAATTTTTAGCTCTTGGAGGCAGTGCAGGAATAAAACAAAGATGCGATTCGCAAATTGCTGTACTTAATAGAGATTACAATAAACAAAATGCTGATTCTGTTTTAATTCCATCTGGTTGGAAACCATTATTTGGTAATGTAGGTATTCATTTTGCACTAGCTTTAATTGATACTAACGGTAATACGATGACTACACCGGGTTATGATTTAAAAATAATAACGAGTATAGGTTTTAATGGCTCTACCAATTCTTATGGTGATGCTAAACATTCCATTACAGATGGTGCTGATGCATGGGATAATACCAAATATATGAATATTTGGTGTATAAATTTTGCAGATATAAGTGGTTTGTTAGGTATTACGGTAGCAAAATCGTTCACACTAATTGGTAGCGGTGGCACTGCAAACAATGAACAAGGTATTTGTATTGCTTATAATGCATTAGGAAAGCGTGTATCATCTTCCGATTCCTACCCTCCCGGTTCGGGTGGCATTACTTATGATGAGGGTAAAACATTAACGCATGAAGTAGGTCATTTTTTTGAAATATGGCATGTTTGGGGTGATGATGGCGGTCTTTGTCCTTGGAATGGTGGTAGCGATGATGGCTTAAGCGACACCCCGCCACAAGGGGATTATACTTATGGAAATCCCGCATATACAATAAGCGGTGGTACTGTAAATGATGCCTCCTGTAGAGATAGTGCAACAGTAAATAAACAACCAATTGGAATTGGTTGCCTTAGCTATATGGATTATACTGATGATGCAGGAATGCTTTTATTTACAACACAACAAGCAGCAGTTATGAAATCTCAAGTTTCGGTTGTTGGTGGGGTTACCGGCGAAAATATTGCTTTGGTGCAAAACCCCGGTTTAACTACAATAGTAGAAAAACCAAATAATTTAAATTTGAGTATTTACCCTAATCCTACAAAAGGCATTCTTAATATAACTTTTGATACGAATGTAAGTAAATTACAAAATATTGAAATTTATAATTTAATTGGTCAACCTGCCATGAATATAATGATTGACAGTCCACAAAAAAGCATTTATTATATAGACATATCAAGATTGAATAAGGGTATTTACTTTGTAAATTGTAGCTTTGCAAACGGAAAATACATACAGAAAATATTGTTACAATGATAGACCAAAATAATAGTAATGCTGCCAAATTAAATAACATGGAAGCATTGCAACAAATACTCTTTTCTTCAAATGTTGAAAAGCCTTTAAAAGATATTGCTGAAAAAATAATAAATAATAACAGACTAAGCCAAGAAGAAGGTGTTTTGCTGTTCGAAAGAGGTGAACTTGGTTATTTAGGTGCTATGGCAAATTATGTTGCTAATAATTTGCATCAAAATAAAGTTTATTTTAATCGCAATTTTCATATTGAACCTACAAATGTTTGCATTTTTACTTGCAACTTTTGTTCTTATTCTCGCCAATACAAACACAAAGACGAGGGTTGGGAACTAAGTATAGAACAAATGCTTGATATTGTAAAAAAATATGATGGTCAAGCTGTTACTGAAGTTCATATAGTTGGCGGAGTACACCCCAAAATGAATTTGGAATTCTTTTGCGAATTAATAGAGAAAATAAAAGCTCATCGCCCTGATTTACATATTAAAGGATTTACAGCAGTAGAATTAGATTACATGTTTAGGAAAGCCAACCTTACTATAGAAGAAGGGCTTCAAAAAATGAAAAATTCCGGCTTACAATCTTTACCCGGTGGTGGTGCAGAAATATTTGATACTGAAATTCGTAATATAATTTGTGCAGATAAAGTAGATACTAAAGGTTGGTTGCAAATACACGAAACGGCTCATAAACTAAATATGCCTACTAATGCTACCATGCTATACGGACATATAGAAAATTATGCACATCGTATAGACCACATGAACAGGCTAAGGGAATTACAAGATAAAACAAATGGTTTTAACTGTTTTATTCCCTTAAAATTCAGGAATCAGAATAATGATATGTCACACATTAATGAAGTTTCTGTTATCGATGATTTGAAAGTATATGCTATTTCCAGATTGTTTATGGATAACTTTAAAAATATAAAAGCCTATTGGCCTATGTTAGGCAGACAAACAGCACAATTAACATTAGCTTTTGGTGTAAATGATTTAGACGGTACAATAGACGATACAACAAAAATATATTCAATGGCTGGTTCTGAAGAACAAATTCCTTCAATGAGTACAGAAGATTTATGCAATTTAATTGAAAATAGTGGTAGAATTCCTGTAGAAAGAGACACAATATATAATGAAATAAATGCATACACTTCGAAAAACTAAAGTTAAATTACTCAAAATAATACAGATTTAAGTTTTAGTTCGCTTTATTAAAAAAATTACTTACTAAATTGCCATTTAATATTGCTTATTTTAAAATATAAGCATTAAATATAAATTATGAAACATTTATTTACGATTCTTTCATTTACTTTTTTCTCCTTTGCCTCTTTTGCCCAACGTTCTGAATTTACTGTTTTACCTGTAAATTCTTTAACTGAATTAAGAACTCAAACATTATCAAATAGTAAAAATTTTAGAACATCAGCAATTGGAGATACCTCTGTTTTAAGTAATATAGCATTGCATGACAGTTTAGTTGTATATAAAGTTAAAGGTACAGATAGTGGTTATTATACAGGTAATAATATTTGGGGCGATATGGGGTTTGCAGAACGCTATGACTTCAATAATATAGATAGCTCCATAAAAATAATTGGTGTAATGGCACAGTTTTCTGGTGCTGTTAATATTGCATCTACAAAAACTATAACTATAAAGGCTTGGCATCAAAGTATGCCTATACCAATTGCAAGTACTTATTTTTATAGCGGAGTACCGGATACTGTTTACGATAGCATTGTTGTACCAATTACACAAATAGGCATTGGTACAACAATAGATACTTTGAAAACATTTTTATTCAGCTCGCCAACGGCAAGTATTTCAAGTTCTTTTTTTGTAGGCTATCAAATGTATTATAATTTCAATGCATTAAATGGAGATACTATTGCTTTAGCAAGTTCAAGAAACGGACATAGAACTAGTTCTCATTTTATTATTGATACAACTACCACTCCACACGATACAACTGTAAATGTACAAAACGCTACAATGTGGGCTGATTATAATTGGCATGATAATTTTACAAATAATGATAGCATTTCAAATAATTTAGCTATATATCCTATTATTATTTCAGGGAGTAATATACTTATAAAAGGTATTACAAGAGGTAGTTTTAGGTTCATGGGTGCCTACCCTATTCCTGCAAATGATTATCTGAATTTCAATTTTGATATTAAAACAAATAATGAAATTATAATTGAAATAATGAATATGAAAGGAATGATAATCAGCACATTGCATAAAACAGATTTAAGAATTGGAAATAA
>CAIWXG010000361.1 GCA_903916555.1 uncultured Bacteroidota bacterium | reverse complement strand
CCCCACTTTTTTAAACAAACAATCAACAATTCCATTATCTTAGCCTTTTACAAAAAATAAAATCACAATATGGGCTTATTTATCAGGAAACCATTAAGTCATTTATTTGCCGAGGCGGAAGAATCGGAGAAAGGATTAAAAAAATCATTAACAGCTACCACACTTGTAACATTAGGAATAGGTGCAATAATTGGCGCCGGTTTGTTTTCAATTACCGGTGTTGCTGCTGCTAACAATGCCGGTCCGGCTATTACTATTTCATTTATTGTTGCAGCTTTAGGTTGTGCTTTTGCCGGTTTATGCTATGCTGAATTTGCCTCTATGATACCGGTGGCAGGTAGTGCCTATACGTATTCTTATGCTACCATGGGCGAGTTTATTGCCTGGATAATAGGGTGGGATTTAGTGCTGGAATATGCGGTAGGGGCTGCAACGGTTTCAATAAGTTGGTCGAGATATTTAATGAAATTTTTAGGCCCAGACGGCATTAATATTCATTTAGACCCAAGTTATACCTTGTATACCTTGTCTCCCTTTGATGGTGGAATTATTAATATACCCGCTGTTTTTATTGTAATGCTTATGTCTTTGCTCTTAATGAAGGGGACGAAAGAATCGGCTTTTGTAAATGGTATTATTGTTACTTTAAAAGTAGCTGTTGTTTTAATATTTATTGCTTTAGGTTGGCATTATATACATCCCGAAAACTACCACCCCTATATACCGGATAACACAGGTACATTTGGTGAGTTTGGTTTTAGCGGTATTGTTCAGGCTGCTGCAATCGTTTTCTTTGCTTATATTGGGTTCGATGCTGTTTCTACTGCTGCCCAAGAAGCAAAGAACCCTAAAAGAGACATGCCGATAGGTATTTTACTCTCTTTAGCTATTTGTACCGTTTTGTATATATTGTTTGCACATGTAATGACGGGTGTAGCCAATTATAAACTATTTGCCGGCAAAGATAGTATTGCTCCTGTTGCGGTAGCTATAGAAAATATGGGTAGCAAATTAGGTGCTGACGGCAAAATAATACCCGACTTTCCTTGGTTGAATAAAGCAATAATACTTGCAATATTAGGCGGTTATGCATCTGTAATTCTGGTAATGCTCATGGGGCAATCTCGTGTATTCTTTTCTATGAGTAGAGATGGTTTATTACCACCTTTATTTTCAACTATCCATCCTAAATTCAGAACACCTGCAAAAAATAATATATTTTTCATGTTGTTTGTAAGCATTTTCGCTGCATTTGTTCCTGCACGTATTGTTGGTGAGATGACGAGTATAGGCACTTTATTTGCATTTATACTTGTATGTTTCGGGGTAATGATAATGCGTAAAAGAATGCCGGAAGCTCCGCGAGCTTTTAGAACACCATTTGTACCCTTAGTACCTATACTTGGTGTGGCGACTTGTTTATTTATGATGGTGTTTTTACCTACTGACACATGGATAAGATTAGTGGTATGGATGATGATTGGTCTTGATGTCTATTTATTTTATGGCATGAACAAGAGCCATTTAAACAGAACTAAGTTTCATGCAGGTAGTTATAAAATAGTATCTTATACGGGTATAGCTTTAGCTGTAATATTGGTTATAGTAGCCCAGATACACCATAGTAGTGCTGATGCCAATGATGCAGGCTTGTATATTTTCTCTTTAGCATTTGCAGTATTACATGCATTTATTTTTCTTTATACATCAATTAAAAAGAGAATTATGATTGTATAATTTTAATAAATGTAAAAATGAATATCAAAACGCTTTATAGCTCCTATTCGCCCCTTTTTCAGTGGTGCATAGGAGCTATAAAGCGTTTTATGAAAAGATTGCATGATAACAATATTTTTTCCACAAATAACACAAATGCTTGAATTTTAAAGATTTCAATAAATTTAAAATACAGTTATACTTCTTCTACAAACTGTAATTGACAAGCTAAATATTATACAGTATTTAGTGGTATGTACCGCAAGTAATCGTTCTCAGTTTTAAAAATTTGAGCGTAAAACATATATTTTTATATTAAAACGTGTATCTAAAAAAAGGTACAGGGAAAAAGCCTTGTTGATAATTAGTAATAATTCTTTTAGTATTGGCTTCATAGCTTTGATTAAAGATATTATCATGAGCCGTTACATTTTCTAAATCTAATGAATACTCAAGTGTGCTTTTCTTAAATTCTTTTTTGTAAGAAAGTTTTAAGTCAACCCTAAAATAGTCGGCTTGTTTTACAGAATAGGCGAGATTATTATATTCAATTTCTGTACCTGCATTCTGTGAGGCAATAAGATCAATAGGTGTTAAGTACCTACCGCCAATTACAGATGTTTTTAGATTTATGGCTAATTTGTTGCCTTTTTTCCCTACCTTAAATTCCTTTCCACCCAATACATTAAATACATAACCGGTATTAAATGCAGTGTTCCTTTCAATACCATCACTACCCTTATAGCGTGAATCTATTAAAGAACCTGTAATAAGAAAATAAAAGCCCTTACTTAAAAAGTGTTCTATTGTTAATTCTGCACCATAATTATAACCTGTACCTTTATTAGTTAAGCTATCTTGATTGGGCGGTGCAAATGTAGCCCCATAGTTTAAAGCAGAATAGGAAGACGAATAGATATTTACCGGAACATTACTTAGATTTTGGTAATATGTCTCTACTTTAATCCTCATATTTGGGGTTACATTAAGGTCATACGAAGCAACAATATGCTGACTACGGGTAAAATTCAAATTTTTATTGGTATAAATAACACCATTTGAAGTCGGAGTTTCAACAAAATAAGAATAAATACTTTGTACTTGGTTATGAATTCCAGTACCTAAACTAACTGCATTTCTGCTATTGATTGCATAACGAATACTTGCACGTGGCTCTACTGCAAAGCTTCCGTTTAAATCAAGATATTGAGCATGAACACCGGCTACAAAAGAAAAATCTTTATTGAAACGGTGTTTCCACTGAGTATAGGCTTGTTCTAAACCCATATTACCTGTTTGATTTACATATACATTATCGGGCATTCCCGGGCTCATTGTTTTATTTAACAAATCGAAACCCGTATTCGTATAGGAAACACCTGCTTGAATATTGTTTTTGGCATTAAACTTATGCAAATAAGACCATAAAGCAGATGCCTGCCCGGTTTTAAATAAAGCTGTTTGATTTTGATAGGTTACCCCATTTACTTTACTTATCGAATCAGAAGAATACTGCTCGTAAGTAGTGCAATAACCTAATATTAATTTTGTTGATGACTTATCGGAAATTTGATGTTCCAATGTTATTCCGGTAATAGTTGTAGCATATAATGTATGTTGGTTTTGATAGGGGTCGCTGTTACTATATAAATTTGGCTTTGTTGTATCCACATCTTTACCTAAAAAATCCACACTGCTTTCACCAACAATACCGAATAAAGTAATTTTAGTTTTTTTGTTCAATTTAGAAACCAACTTGTAATTGGCATCTTGATATAATGGTACAGACTTACCGGTACCTAAATTAAGCCCCATAGCCGCGAAAACACCAAGTGTACTGTACCTGTAATTTATTAAATAAGATGTTTGTCCGGCTTTACCTATTGGGCCTTCTGCCCCACCCTCAAAACCATTAAAACCTATTTGTGCTACATATTCGGGTTTGTCTTTATTACCGTCCCTTAATCTAATATCAAAAACACCTGCCAATGCATTACCATATTGTGCCGGAAATGCACCGGTAATAAAATCAGACTTATCAATATTGTTATTGTTAAGCATACTAACCGGACCTCCGGTACTGTTTAGCGAGCCAAAGTGATTAGGGTTTGGTGTGCTTAAGCCTTCAATGTCCCATAGCATACCGGTTGGTGAGTTGCCACGTACCACAATATCATTTCGGCTGTCGTTGCCGGCAACTATACCGGCAAAATTTGCTGCCATGCGAGAAGGGTCATTTAAAGATCCGGCATATTTATTGGTTTCATCAATATTAAACGACCTTGCACTCACCATTGCCATGTCGTTAATGGTATTATTTTTATCCTTGCTCTTATTATACACTACTGTAACTTCTTTTAGTGTGTGCACGGCTTCTTGTAAATAAATATTAAGATTTACCTCTTTACCTGCCGTAACTTCAATATCATTAAGCATTTTATCTTCATAAGACATATAGGATATTTTAAAAGTGCGGCGACCAATTTCAACTTTTTCAATTTTAAAATGTCCGTTTGAATCTGTTACTGCACCCTTATCGGTGTTTAAAACAGCTATTACTACACCTGTTAATGGTCCTTTAGATGCTTCGTCGTAAATGTTGCCCGTAATAGTTTGCGTTTGCGAAAAAGCTGCAAAAGAAAGGAACAAGGCAATAAAAAGTAATTTAATGTGTGTCATCTATTTATGAATTTAGTTCACAAAAATCTACACAAAATACAAACTTACCATTAATCTGAATCAAGATTTTTTACTAATTATAAAATCTTGATTGAAATCAATAAACAGGCACTAAATTTTTTGACTTGCGACTAATTCTATTTTTTACACGACTTAATGCTTCGGGTGTTATGCCTAAATAGGATGCAATCATATATTGTGGCACACGCTGCAACAACCATGGTTGTTCTTCTATTAACTTATTATAACGTTGTTCTAAGGTTTCATTAATTTCCGAAATGGAATGGTCGCTCATTTCTATATATAACTGTTCCGAAATCATTCTGCCTAAGAAATTAGCTTCCGGCACTTCTTTATATAATTTTTGCAAATCATCATAATTGGTTTCTACTACTTCTGTATCTTCTATTGCTTGTATAAATAATTGAGCCGGTTTGCGCGTAAGGAAACTTTGATATTCAGAAATATAACAATTATCGGTACAGAAACCCATTGTTTTTTCTTTGTCATTTTTTAAATAATACATACGTAGCAAGCCACTATTAATATACGACACATGATTACAAACAGCGCCTTCCCGAATAAGAAAATTGCGTTTTTTTACTACACGAACACTAATGTAACTTTGTATAATAAGCCAACTTTCAGGCGTTATTGTAGGCATTAACTGTTTGTAAAAAGCCTGAATTTTTTCAAATTTATCAGTTACGGACATTATTATAGATTTAAATAAAGTAAAAATAATCAATTTTTCTTTTCATCAACTACTTTACCGTCTTGCAT
>CAIWXG010000360.1 GCA_903916555.1 uncultured Bacteroidota bacterium | reverse complement strand
TGTATGAAACAGGTATAAAAGTAACAGATGAAGAGCATCAGCAAATAAATATTAATAGAGATGATTTTCATGGCGAGTGGAACTATACAATAAATAGCACTTAAAATTATTTGTATGACTTATTTTTGCACAGTTCCTAAGCTATATAAAAAGCAAATTGTCCCTTTTCAAAATCCCGAAGGACTGCCCGTACAGTCGGGGGTGATATTGTTTTACAATGTATGGGCAAATAAAATAACTTTCTGGGTTTGAATAAATGTTGTTGATTGAGAACTCATTGCCTTTTGCAGTATAAGGTACGGTGGTTTTAAAGATTAGCAGCAGGTTTGTATTAGGAAAGTTGAGTTCGGTTTGATTAAGGATTTGAGATAGGTGATATGCTGCTTTATTGAACCTTGTAGCATAGAGCGAATGAAGAGTAATTGTTATTTGGCTAATTTTAACCTAATTATTTACAAAATAATATTGAGTATAATTGATAGCATTTCCTGAATGTGAAAATACACTTATATTTTTTAGAGTATTTTTGCAAAAAAAATATTCAAAAATATTAATATGCTCCCAAAATGGCAAACCGCTATTGTTAAACAAATAGAACAAGCAACACCAAATACTCGAAAATATTGGTTAGAACTTGTTGAAACTACTATATTTAATTTTTTGCCCGGACAGTTCACCACACTCGATTTACCCATATCAGAACAAAGAAATAAACGATGGCGAAGTTATAGTATAGCATCTATGCCACAGGAAAATAATATTATTGAATTAATAATTGCCAAACAAAAAAATGGTGTTGGTTCTGTTTATATATTTGATGAAATAAAGGAAGGTGATACACTTACCATTAGAGGGCCTCAAGGTCATTTTGTACTACCCGAAATGCTAAATAAGGATTTGTTTTTTATTTGTACCGGTACTGGTATTGCACCCTTTAGAAGTATGTTACTGTATATTGAGAAGCATAAGACACCACATAAGAAAATTTATCTTATTTTTGGCACAAGGCAACAGGAAGATTTATTATATAAAGATGAAATGTTGGAATTGCAAAATAGAATAGAAGATTTTCATTATTACCCCACAATATCTCGTGAAAAATGGGATGGTTATATGGGTTATGTGCATCCAATTTACGAAGCTCTTTGTATTAATAAGCAAGAAGCTATTTTTATGCTTTGCGGTTGGCGTGCAATGATTGATGAAGCGAAAGAACGAATATTATTGGCAGGATATGAAAAAAAAGATATTCACATGGAATTATACGGTTAACTATAGTCATTCTATAGTACGTCCTAAAATGACAAAATTATATATGAAACATTCATTTAAATTATTTTTTCTATTTTCTATATGTGTGCTTGCTTGTAAATTTCCAAATAAAAATCAAGCAAAAAAACTAAATGGGGCAGTATGCGATGTATATGATAGCTTAGTTTATAAAAATAATTTATGGAATGGTACTTATGAAGAAGCCAGGGTAAGTAAAAACTTTACCAAATTGGTATTAATAAGAATTCAATTAGCTTATTTTATTGATGAAAATATAGAAACAATAAACCAATTGAAAGATATTGGCGGGTCGGAGGGATTAAGAAAAAGCGAACTTGATTTATTAGATTTTGAAAAACAAAAAATTATGGATTATTACCTCCCCGTTGAAAATTTTGATGCATCTACAAGCGATGATAAGTTGATAAAATGGACCAATAAGCTTACTGACATAGCAAATACCGAAAGAACGAAACAAGAAGAATTTTTAAAACTACAAAAAGAATACACCGAAAAAAATGGTTTAAAACCACGAGACTGAAATTATTGGAATTTTGGTTAAATCTTTAAAACTGACAAAACCAAATTATTAATTTACAAAAATAGGTTTCTCTTAAAGCTATCCTAAAGTTATTAGATAAAAAATGAGAAATCAACATTATTTTCCAAAGAAATGTTCAATGTTTATTAAGTTTACCGTAATTGCAGTTTTTAAAATACTAAGAGTCAAAAATACATAGGTATAGCTTAATAAGGATAAGTAATAATAATAATTAGCTTCATGTTATATGCAATTGTAGATATTGAAACAACAGGAAGTTATGCTGCGGGCAATGGCATAACGGAAATTGGTATTGTAATACACGATGGCATTAAAGTTCTTAATTTTTATGAAACATTGGTAAATCCTAATTTACCTATTCCGTTTTTTATACAAAGGCTTACCGGCATAAACAATGAAATGGTTGCTAATGCCCCCTCTTTCTGCGAAATTGCCGGGCATGTGTTTGAATTATTACAAGACAAAATTTTTGTTGCTCATAATGTAAATTTCGACTATTCGTTTGTAAAAGCACACCTTGCAGTGCATGGGTACGAATTAGAGTCTAAAAAATTATGCACAGTAAGATTGGCTCGTAAGGTATTGCCTGGTTTAGCCGGCTATAGTTTAGGTAAGCTTACAACTATTTTAGGCATTAACCATACGCAACACCACCGTGCAGGGGGGGACGCCTTAGCCACAGCCGACTTATTGGCTTTAATTATAGCACGAGATACCGAAGGCGTAATTAACGATATGCTTAAAGGTAGAAACAGTGAGCAGTATCTACCAGCACACTTACCAATTGAAGAACTTGACAAATTGCCGCCAACACCGGGCGTATATTATTTTTTAAATGCTGCAGGAAAAACAATTTATATAGGTAAGGCAAAGAATATACGCAAACGTGTAAAAAGCCATTTTTCTAATAATAAAATAGGCAAACAAAAGCAGGACTTTTTAAGGGAAACTTTTAGAATAAGTTATAAAGAATGTGCTACCGAATTGATGGCTAATATACTGGAAAGTGCCGAAATACGCAGATTATGGCCAATACATAACAGGAGTCAAAAAGGTTTTTTACCTCAATTTGCTTTACTTACTTACGAAGACCGACAAGGTTATTTAAGAATTGCTATCGAAAAAAATAAAAATGGTCTTAAACCTATCTACACCTTCAATACACTTACTGAGGGGCAACAACGATTAAGAGAACTGATTGATAAATTTGGTTTATGTATAAAATTATGCAATGTTGTTGCTAATATAGAATGCACTTGCACCAGCCATCTTATACCTGATGAATATAATATTAAAGTTAATGATGCTATAAATTGGATAAAAAAACAATTACCTACTTTTGCCATAATAGATAAAGGAATTGAAGACAATGAAAATAGCTGCATATTAATGATGGATGGCAATTTGTATGGTATGGGTTTTATTAACGACAAGAAAGTACAATTACAAAGTGTTGAAATTCTAAGGCAAAATTTAGAACCTCTAAAAGATAATGATTATATAAGAAACTTAGTTTATCGCTATGCAAATGAGTACCCTGAAAAATGCGTTTTATTTTAAAATAGGTTTATGAAAAATTAGTTATGATAAATAAAAAAATGATTGCAGTTATAGGTATTACACTTTTAACATCATGCACAGCCAAATTATCAATGCCAACAGACAGTGATGCTGCAAGGGGAACTAAAAAGTATAATGGTATTACCTTGTCTGACCTCAATAATGGTAAAACTTTGTACGAACAAAAATGTACTCAATGCCATAATGCAAAAAAGCCATCGTCTAAAAGCGAAGAAAAATGGAAAAAAATAGTACCTGAGATGGCTCAAAAAGCAATAAAAAAAGGCAAAACACCCATTAGTGAATCAGAACAGCAATCTATAATAAGATACTTGGTTGTAATGGGTGGTAGATAAAAAAACTATTAGTTCTTACAAAGCAAATGGAAATAATATTATTTCTATTTGCTTTGTCCAAATATAATATGTCTTTTATATTCTTTATTCCTGTCGAACAAATAGCGGTAGGTAGCTAATTTACGTGTTAATGTGGCGCCCAAACTTTCGGATATATTTATCATTTTAGGGTTAAAATCCCCTATCCATTGTACTTCATATTCTGAATATTTTTTTTGTTTCTGAATTGTTTTGGCTGCTTCAACCACTAAATATGCATCAATACCTTTTCTTTGAAATTCGGGTATTATGCCAAAAACAAGACCTACAAAACGGTCGCATTTACCAAAATTTTTCAGCCATAGAAAATTTAGCTTTTGTATAATACCAAAAGCACCTTTCATGTGTTTAAAATACTGATTTAAGTCGGGTAAATTAATCCAGATGGCTATGGGTTCGTCTTTATAATAAGCAAACCAACAAAGCTTTTCATCTATTACGGGTTTCATGGTATTAAACATTTTTATACCACTTTTTTCATCCATTGTTTTTCCTTCACCATGTGCCGCCCAAGCTTTATTATACACATAGCAGAAATCTTTAGCAAACTTATTTAAGTTATTTTTGCTTATGTGTATTGCTTTATAATTGATGTCTTTAGATAATAATTCGTGAAAATGAAAGAATTTCTCATTTAAAGGGTCGCTTACATTCCTGCCATAACAGAGTTGATTAAAAAACACTTTGAATCCATAATTTTCAAAAAGTTCTTGATAATAATGAGGATTATACGTCATACCATATAAAGGTGCATGATAACCTTCAATAAGTAAGCCCCACCATTTTTCTCGTTCGCCAAAGTTTATGGGGCCATCCATAGCTTCCATGCCTTGCTCTTCTAACCATTTTTTACAGGTATCAAACATTAAATTGGCAGCAGCTTGATTATTAATACATTCAAAAAAACCGATGCCACCCGTTGGTTGCTCTTGTTTATAAGCTTTGTTTATAAAAGCAGCTATTCTACCTATTATAGTTTCATTTTCATCTATTAACAGCCAGCGAATATATGTTCCACCTCTTTTTATAAATTTATTTTTTTCAGGTTCAAACACATCTTCAATATCTTTAGTTAGTGGTTGTATCCAATTAGGGTCGTTTTTATATAAATCAATACCTATTTTTATAAAATCACTTTTATCCTTATCTGTTTTAACTTCTATTAAATGCATAATTTTCAAAAAAAGTAAAAATAAGAACTTTAGCATTTATATAAAAACAATCATTTACTTAAATTTCATTATTTTTAATTGAAAATAACACTTTTTACATAGAATATTTTTTATAATTCGACTTGTTTTTATAATTCTTTTATTATTCTTTACTAAAAACTAAAAAGAATACTTAAAAATAACGATTTTTGTAGCATAATTCAATATACAATCTTGTGAGCAACCAACCAGCAAAAGATAAGTTGATATTTCCGGCACAACTGCATGAAACTCCCGATGGAGGTATCGTAGTTTCTAAATTAGATGACATTATTAATTGGGCAAGGTCTAATTCATTATGGCCTTTAGTCTTTGGCACTAGTTGTTGTGCCATAGAAATGATGTCGGCAGCAGACGCTAAATATGATTGGTCTCGTTTCGGCTTTGAAGTAGCCCGTGCTTCTCCTCGCCAAGCCGACCTTATTATTGTAGCAGGCACTATTGTAATGAAAATGGCACCGGTATTAAAACGTTTATACGACCAAATGCCCGACCCTAAATATGTTATTGCCATGGGTGCATGTACCATATCAGGTGGTCCATTTTTTTATAATACCTACTCAGTTGTAAAAGGAGTTGACCATATAATACCTGTAGATGTTTATATACCCGGTTGCCCACCAAGGCCCGAAGCATTACTACATGCTTTAATAACCCTGCAGGAAAAGATAAAACACGAAACCTATTTTGGGAAAGATAAATAAATAAACATCTATTTTTTTTATTTGCAAATTAAAAATCAAAATGAGCAACGAAGAGATAAAACAACAAGTATCAGCAATTTTTCCAAATGTTACTTACGATGAATCAGGTGAATTCCTGAACATTATAACAACTCCGGAAGAGTTTAGAGTCTTGATGGAAACATTGAGAAAAATGCCGGAATTTAGTTTTGATTACCTTTTCTGCCTTACATGTATCGATTGGAAAACGCATTTAATGATGGTTTACCATTTGCTTTCTAAAAAACAGATGCATAATATTGTGGTGAAAGCAAAAATATCCGATTGCATTACACCAAGCATAAACACCATTTGTGATATATGGCAAACAGCCAATTTTCACGAACGTGAAGTTTATGATTTATTCGGTGTTAAGTTTATTAACCACCCGGATATGCGTAGAATATTATTAGATGAGGACTGGGTAGGATACCCATTAAGAAAAAATTACACAGACGAAAATATGATATCAATATGAGTTTGTTAGGCGCACCTGAAATAACAGAAGAAGGGGAATTTGTAATCAATATAGGCCCCCAACACCCATCAACGCATGGCGTACTGCACCTTAAAGTGTGGTTAGATGGCGAGACAATTAAAAAAATACAGCCCCATTTGGGTTATATTCATCGTTCTATAGAGAAGATGTCTGAAAGCCTGTCGTATAGAAATTTTATATACGCCACAAGCCGTATGGATTATATAAGTGCACATATTAATAACCAAGCATGTGCGCTTGCTGTAGAAAAAGGATTGCAAATTGAGGCTCCGCCAAGAGCACAAGTAATAAGGGTATTACTAGCAGAGCTTACCCGTCTTTCATCTCATCAGTTATGGTGGGGTTGCATGGGTTTAGATTTGGGGGCAGTTACTCCTTTCTTTTATGCCTTTCGCGAGCGGGAGCTTATAATGGCTATAATGGAAGAGACTTGCGGAGCAAGGCTTACACAAAATTTCAATGTACCCGGCGGTATCATGTACGACATACACCCCAATTTTCAGAACCGTGTAAAAGACGTAATGAAACAAATTAAATCTAAGTATCAAGAATACGATGATTTACTTACCGGTAATGTTATTTTTCAGCAACGTACTATGGGTGTAGGTTATTTATCTGCTGAAGATGCCATTTCTTATGGTTGCACCGGGCCTACAGCAAGAGGTTCGGGTGTTAGTTGCGATATTAGAAAATGGTTTCCTTACGATGGTTATGAGAAACTGGAATTTAAAGAAATTCTGGAAACTGGTGGCGATTGCTATGCACGTTATTTAGTGCGTATGGCAGAAATGAAACAGTCGGTTTCTATTATAGAACAATTAATTGATAATATTCCTGATGGCGATTTTCAGGCAAAAACAAAAATGGTATTAAAACTACCTAAAGGCGAATTTTATCAACGTGTAGAAACAGCAAGGGGTGAATTAGGGGTCTTTATTGTAAGTGACGGAGCAGCATCTCCTTACAGAATAAAATATAGGTCGCCTAATTTCTCTAATCTTTCCGCATTAAGTACTATGGCAGTAGGCACTAAAATTGGTGATTTAGTAGCCATTATGTCAACAATAGACTTAATAATACCTGATGTGGATAGATAGTAAGAGACAAACTTATTTCAGTTCATTAAAGTAAAAATACAATGTGAACGCTGTAATTTATTCACATTCATAATATATCAATGTAGTAGAATCGGTTAAGATGTATTTTTGGTTTATAGACGTAATTTTACCTGCATTGTCAATTTGATAAGTGTATTTAGTGGTATCTTTTACATTACCGGTTTGAGTTATTTTGTATTTTAATAAGTGTGTACTGTTATAAATAGACCTGCCATAGGAAATTAAATTATTAATTTCAGCTGTTATATTTCCTGTATTATATACAGTATCATAATAAAAATAGGTGTAGGTATTTTTGTTTGAACTCACATTTGTATTTGTATAATAGTTTGTAATATCTCCATTTTGCCAATTTAAGGTGTCTATAGATTGTTGTCCATATAAAAAATAGGTAATACCCTGCAAATTTCCTGTAGTGTTATAAGAATAGGTCTCCCAAGAATAATTTTGTAAATAACCATGACCGCCAGATCTATTCGTAATATTAATTATGCGATTTTGAGTATCCAATGCAATAGAGTCATCATTATTAACATAGCTTGGGCTGATTTGGTAATTTGTTATTGCAATAATAAAATTTGTATTATAAGTAAAGCTAATCAAATGGTTGTATTCGCTATATAATTTTGATATACTATAAATTTTAGAAACAGTACCATCAGCATTATATTGAAAAAAGTAAGCATTATTATTGTTAGAATCTAATGGGTACTGAACAATTTTAGATATTCTGCATCCGGTAAATTTAGTTGGGGTATTGGCTATATAATTTTTATCGCACCCAATAAACACTGTAACTAAACACAATAGTATAATTAAATTTTTCATTGTTGTAATTTTATAAAGTTAAAATAAAGATACTAAATATTTTATTTAAAGGGAATCTTTCTGGTATTATAATACGAAGAAACTTATAATTTATTGTGTATGTATATGGAAATAAGATGTAAAATAATGGTGTTATATTCTGCTTATATGTTGAATATAATTTTCAAAGTGATACTATTTTTTAATTTCGGCACGTAAGTCATTCATGAAATTGCACCTCTACCATAAACTACAAACAAGTGTAATATCATTTATATATTAATAATTGAAATACATATCTACTGACATTGGGTGTTGCTCTATGCTTTAATAGAGACCGCGCCTGTACGGCGCAGACATACAGGGCTACCTAATAAAAAATTTTCATAACAATTTTAATGTCTAATGGTATAAATAGGTTTTGCGGTGTGTATTTTGTATATGTAGATGTAGCATTTTTATGACTTTAGATGATTGCTCTATGTTATTTGTAAATTTTTTCATCTACTTTTTTTAATATAGAGACCTTGCATCCGATGCTAATTCAAAATTACACTATCAGTTCTAAAACTTTTATAGATTTATAGTCTTCTCTAACATCATTAGTTCTTTTTTTTATATAATATATTAGGCAACCTATTATAGGCTGCCTAATATATTATATAAAAAAAGATTAGACACCTTAGTGTTTAAAAAAGTATTGGCTGATAATAGCTTGCTTTTTATCGCCATTTACTTTGCCTATTGTGCTGTGGTGGCTGTCTTCCATTGTACCATCACTTTTTACATAGCCAATTGTTGAATGATGACTATCTTCAATAGTGCCATCATTTTTAATGTACCCTATTGTAGAATGATGACTGTCTTCAACAGTACCATCGCTTTTAAGATACCCAATTGTACTATTAGACGGACTAACAATTGTACCATCGTTTTTTAATGCTTGCCCGTTTACAATACTTGCTATAAAACAAAAGCAAGAAGCGAAAATTATTTTTTTCATATAAATATTTATTTAGGATAGCAAGGTAGTAAAAATTATTATATAATGCGTAATTCTGAATATATATAAAATTGTATGGGCTATCTAAAAGATTTTTTTAGACAGCCCATACAATTTTATATATATTAAATATCAATTTTAGCATATTTAGCATGTGTTTCAATAAATTCTCGTCTTGGTGGTACTTCATCGCCCATAAGCATAGAGAAAATTCTATCAGCCTCCGCAGGGCTTACTATTTGCACCGATTTTAAAGTACGAGTGTCCGGGTTCATGGTAGTATCCCATAATTGCTCTGCATTCATTTCTCCAAGACCCTTATAGCGTTGTATGTTCACAGAATCTTCTTTTCCGTTTCCTAATCTTACAACCGCCTCTTTGCGGTCTTCTTCGGTCCAGGCATATTGTTGTTCTTTGCCTCTTTTTACTAAGTAAAGGGGTGGTAAGGCTAAATATACGTATCCTTGCAACACCAACTCCTTCATATAACGATAAAAGAATGTAAGTATTAATGTGGCGATATGCGAACCGTCCACATCGGCATCGGTCATTATTATAATTTTATGATAACGCAATTTAGTAAGGTTAAGAGCCTTAGGGTCTTCCGGTGTACCTACACTTACACCCATTGCGGTAAACATATTTTTTATTTCCTCGTTCTCGTAAATTTTATATTCCTGGGCTTTTTCAACATTTAATATTTTACCTCTTAATGGTAAAATAGCCTGAAAACTACGGTCTCTGCCTTGTTTAGCAGTACCACCTGCCGAGTCTCCTTCCACTAAGTATAATTCGCATTTTTCGGGGTCTCTTTCAGAGCAATCGGCAAGTTTGCCGGGCATACCGCCACCCATAAGTACGCTTTTACGTTGCACCATTTCGCGAGCCTTTTTGGCGGCAGCACGGGCTTGGGCGGCAAGTATTACTTTTTCTATTATAAACTTAGCTTCTTTGGGGTTTTCTTCTAAAAACGCCTCTAATACACGGCTTACACTTACATCAACAATACCCATTACATCGTTATTACCTAACTTTGTTTTGGTTTGTCCTTCAAATTGTGGTTCCGGTACTTTAATAGATATAATAGCACTTAGTCCTTCTCTAAAGTCATCTCCGGTAATATCTACCTTTGCTTTTTCAAAGAATTTCATTTTATCGCCATAAGACTTAAATACACGTGTTATAGCCCTGCGGAAACCGGCAACGTGTGTACCACCCTCTATGGTATTGATATTATTTACATAAGAAAATATATTTTCGCTGTAAGATGTATTATAAGATAATGCTACCTCTACAGCTACATTACTTTCTTTATCATGCGTTTCTACAAAAATAGGTGCCGGTAATAAGGGGTCTCTTTTTGCTGTTTTATCAAGCATTTGCACAAACTCTACAATACCACCGGTACTATAATAAGTTTCTGTTGCCAATTGTCCCTCATCGGTCAATTCACGCAAATCAGTCATTATTATGCGTATTCCCTTATTTAGGTAAGATAGTTCGCGTAATCTGCCAGCTAATATTTCACGTTTATATATAAGGTCTCTAAAAATAAGACCGTCCGGTTTAAAATGCGTTAATGTACCAGTATGAAACGACTCTATCCCAATATCTCTAACCGGATACATCGGAATCCCTTTTTCATATTCTTGTTCAAAAGTTTTGCCTTCACGCCATACGGTAACATGTAAATGAGAGCTAAGTGCATTTACGCAACTTACACCCACACCATGCAAACCGCCCGATACCTTATAACTGTCCTTGTCGAATTTACCGCCGGCATGTAAAATAGTCATTACAACTTCCAATGCAGATTTACCCTCTTTAGGAATCATACCAGTAGGAATACCGCGACCATCGTCTTGAACACTTATAGAGTTATCTTCGTGTATGGTAACTAATATGTTTTTGCAATAGCCTGCAAGCGATTCGTCAATAGAGTTATCAACCACTTCATATACTAAATGGTGTAATCCCTTTACCCCTGTATCCCCAATGTACATGGATGGACGCAAACGTACAGCTTCCAATCCTTCTAAAACCTGAATACTCCCCGCATCATACACTTGCTCTGCGGGAGCCGTAATTAATTCATTTTCAATATCCATAATAATTGTTACCCGAATGATTTTATGCTATATAAGTGAAAAACACCTAAAACATGTACAATACAACATTGCGGATGTATTTTTGTAATACCGCTTTTATTCAAAATAATAACTTTACAAAGATAGGTAATTTTGCACAAAAAATAGTAGCACAATAACCTATTGTTTATAGTTAATAGATTCCGGTTTTTCTTGCAAGAGTTCTATTCGGTTCTTTTATAAATTAATATTTTTCTGTAATTTATAGCCTGATTTTTCATAACTCAATGTATTATAACTATTCGGCTATATAAATGTTATCCCTGCATGGGACGACATTTATATAGTAAATTGAATTCAAATAACTCAAAACCCTGAAACGGTGAAATATGTTAGCGATGGGCATCGCCCATCGAATTGTAAAATATTTGCAATAGGCGATGGCAATTGATTTGAATATTTTGCGTCATACATTATTCATCATACATAGGGCGATGCCCAATGCTATCATATTAAGCCCCAGCCTGTACGGGCATGCATGCAGGGTTATCTAATAGAAAATTTACATGCCAATTTGAAAGTCTAATTGGTATTACCTTACTTTACTTGTTGCATTTCTACTAATTTTTTGTATTTGCCTTCTGTATTTAGTAGTTCGTTATGCGTTCCGCGTTCTACTACTTTGCCATTTTCTAATACTATAATCTCATCGGCATGCTGCACGGTAGATAGTCTGTGGGCTATTACAATACAGGTACGGTTTTGCATTAATTTATTAATGGCTTCCTGTACTATGCGTTCGCTTTCGGTGTCCAGAGAAGATGTTGCTTCGTCTAATATAAGAATAGGAGGGTTTTTAAGTACTGCACGGGCTATGGTTATCCGTTGGCGTTCGCCGCCACTAAGTCTGGCACCCCTGTCTCCAGCAATCGTTTTATAGCCGTCTGTTTTTTTATTTATAAAGTCGTCGGCATGTGCTACTACAGCGGCAGCCTTTACTCTTTCGGGTGTTGCACCGCCTGTACCTAAGATGATATTATTATATATAGTATCATTAAATAAAATAGGGTCTTGGCTCACTACGCCCATTAATTTGCGTAAGTCATCTAATTTGCAATCTTTTACATTTAAACCATCAATCAGTATTTCGCCATTACTTACATCATGAAATCTGGGTATTAAATCTACCAATGTAGATTTACCTGCACCCGAAGCCCCAACGAGTGCAATTGTTTTTCCTTTTTTAATTTTTAAATCTATACCTTTTAAAATCAATTTGTCGCCATAAGCAAATTGAACATTTTTAAATTCTATACAATCATTAAAGGTAGAAATGCTGTGAGCATTTTTTATTTCTTTAATATTGTTTTCGGCATGTAATAACTGTTCCATTCTGTTTAAGGCAGCAGTACCTTTTTGTACATTATAAAATGCCGATGACAGGTTTTTAAACGGATTTATTATCTGGGTAAAAAATACGATATAAGTAAGAAACCATTCGCCACCAAAGCCCGTACCTGACAATACCAATTTACCGCCAAACCACAAGATAATAGCCACTACCAATACACCCATAGTTTCGGATAATGGGGAAGCCAATTCTTTTCTTACTGCAATTCTATTACGTGTACGAAACAATATATTATTCATTTTCATGAAACGCAAATGCTGATGTCTTTCGGCACTAAAGGCTTTAACAACCCTCATGCCTACTAAAGTTTCGTCTATTATGCCCAGCATACTGCTAAGTTGTTCTTGTGCTATATTCGATTCTTTCCGTAGCGACTTACTTATTCTGCCTATTATTAAACCTGCAACCGGTAAAAAAAATAATAGAAACAAAGTAAGCTGGTAGTTCATAATTACCATACCGGTAAGATAAAAAAGAATAGTAAGCGGCTCTCTAATAAATACTTCAAGCACCCCCATAATAGACAATTCCACCTCATTAATATCATTCGTCATACGAGACATTAAATCACCTTTGCGTTCCTCGGTAAAAAAGCCAATAGGTAATGAAAGTGTTTTAGTAAACATATCGTCTCGAAGGCGACGAAGTATGGCGTTTCTAAGGGGGTTAAGAAACATTAAAGACATGTATAAAAAGAAATTCTTTAATACCGTAAACACGATTACCGCAATACATATATAAGCCAATGCGGTTAGTGGTCCATTGTTTTTTACTAAATCCTGAACAAAAGTGGTTGCTGTTTTTAATACATCAAAGCCATGTTTTGTATCTGTAGCTATATTAGTTTGCGATGCAACACTATTGCTGTTGCTGCCAGCCGGTCTGAAAAGTACTTGCAACACGGGAGCCAATAAGGTAATGGAAAACATGCCAAATAAGATGCCTAATAAATTAGACAAAAAATACATAGCTATCTTACTTTTATAATCGAGTAAGTATTTAAGAAGACCTGATATTTTTTTCATTTTGTTTTATTCTAATGTATAACTTACACTACCATCCTTTTCATCTTTTAGCAATACACCGGTTTCAGCAAGTTTATTTCTTATCAGGTCCGATGCGGCAAAATCTTTTCTTTTACGTGCATCTTTTCTCATTTCTATTAATAAAGCTAATACTTGGTCCAGTTTTTCGCTTTGTGCTGCATCTAATGGTTTAAGACCTAAAATATTGGTGAAATACGTTTCGAATTTAGATTTAATATAATTTAAAGACTCCTCTTTTATGCTATACTTAGCAAAGTCTCCTTTATCTAAAGAATTTATATTTGGTTTTAATAAAAATAAATTAGCGATTACTCTTGCCGTATTGAAGTCATCATTCATAAAATCATCGCACTCATTAATATAATTAACAAGTGTGGTGTCTAATTCCTGATTCAATTCTTTTGCAGTATCAAATTGCAGCTTTGCTAAAGTATCTCGCGTTTCGCAGATACTTATAAAGGCTTTTTCTGCTGCCTGCAGTGCCTCGTTACTAAAATCTAAGGTACTGCGGTAATGTGTTTGCAATATATAAAAACGAATAACCATAGGGTGATATGCCTGTGCTAATATCGGGTGATTGCCGCTAAACAGTTCTGATAATTTTATTACATTATTATAACTCTTACCCATTTTTTTACCATTAATGGTAATCATGTTATTGTGCATCCAGTAATTTACAGGTGCATGTCCATTGGCAATTGTAGATTGTGCAATCTCGCTTTCGTGGTGCGGAAATTGTAAATCCATACCACCGCCATGTATATCAAACTTATCGCCTAAGTATTTACGGCTCATAGCAGAACATTCTATATGCCACCCGGGAAAGCCTTCACCCCAAGGGCTTGCCCATCGCATAATATGTTCCGGGGGGGCATTTTTCCATAGTGCAAAGTCTGCTTTGTTACGTTTTTCATCTTGTCCATCAAGGTCGCGTGTGGTTTCAAGTTGGTCTTCAAGCACTCTACCTGATAGTTTTCCGTAAGCGAAATTTTCAGCATATTTAGGTACATCAAAATAAACAGAACCATTTATTTCGTAGGCATAACCGGCAGCAATTATTTTTTCTATCATGGCTATTTGCTCTATAATATGTCCGGTGGCTGTGGGTTCTATATTGGGTTCCTCGCAGTTAAACAGTGCCATACCTTTATGAAACATAGAGGTATATTTATGCACCATTTCCATAGGTTCCAATTTTTCTAATAGGGCTTTTTCGCTTACTTTGTCAATAGCATCACGTCCTTCTTCTTCAAAATGACCGGCATCTGTTATATTACGTACATAACGAACTTTGTAACCTAAATGCTTTAAGTATCGTTGCACTACATCGAAGGTTATATAAGGTCTGGCATGCCCCATGTGCGATTCACCGCTAACAGTTGGTCCACATACATACAAACCGGCATAGCCTGGCGTTATAGATTCAAACTTTTCTTTTCTGCGGGTAAATGAATTATATAAATGTAGTTCTGACATATAATAAATAATAGCAAAAGTAGGATAAATTTAGGTAATTAGGGTTTTATAGCAGTGATTACAATGTAATGACTTATTGTTTTTGTTTATAAAATAGGTTAGTAATGTATTAATAGTAATGCATTATAACCAATAGGTCTTATAAATTCAATTGTAGTTTTTCTTATTTAAATGCTACTATATACCAAAGTTATTTTTATCCTTTTAAAAACAATATTATATACAATTTATTGGCATGCTTGATTAGTTACAAAAACTTTATTTTTCAATTTTATTTATTGCTTACTTTTACTTTTTTTCTAAATGAACATACTACTATTACATCAATATTTTTTAGAAGAAGATGACCCGGGAGGCTCTCGCTGGAACGAAATAACGAAAGTTTGGACAAATGCAGGGCATACCGTTACTGTTTTGGCAGGTATGATGCATTATAATGGGCATGAAAAAAAAGAAGAATATAAAGGCAAACACTTTTTAAAAAAACAACAAGGTAATGTAATTGTATGGCGTTGCCACGTGTCTGAAGCCTATAATAAACACTTTTTAGGTAGGCTGTGGGGCTACTTTTCTTTTATGTTTTCCTCTTTATATGCCGGTATTTTTAAAGCAAAGGGCAAATTTGATATTGTAATTGTTACCTCGCCACCCTTATTTGTTGGTGTAAGCGGTTATTTAATAGCATTGTTTAGAAGAAAACCATTTGTATTTGAAGTAAGAGACCTTTGGCCGGAATCTGCAATTGCAACTGGTGTGCTTACCAATAAACTTATTATTAAAATTGCTTATTTGGTAGAAAATTTTATATATAAAAAAGCTAAAATCATTAACGTTCTTACACCTGCTTTTTATAAAACATTACACGAAAAAAATAAGGTACCAAAGTATAAATTAATTCAAATACCTAACGCATCCGATTTTAGCCTGTCTGATGCCTTATTGCAAAACTTTGATAGAGATGCCTTTAGAGAACAACATGGGTTACAAAATAAGTTTGTAATTACCTATGTAGGTGCTCACGGTGTTGCCAATTGCTTAGAACAAATTTTAGATGCCGGCGATGTATTGAAAGACACACCTGTACTGTTTTTATTAATAGGGCAGGGTATGGAAAAGGCAAGAATACAAAAGCTTGCAATAGACAGAAATATACAAAATGTAAGGTTTTTAGACTCTGTACCGAAGGCAGAAGTTTTCAGGTATATTCTTGCTTCCGATATGGGTGCTTCTGTTCTTAAAAAAGTAGATACTTTTAAAACGGTCTATTCTAATAAAACGTTTGATTACATGTCTTGCAAAATACCTATATTAATGGCTATAGATGGTGTTTCGCGAGAGTTAGTAGAACAGGCAAAAGCGGGGAGTTATGTTGAGCCGGAAAATGCCACAGAATATAGTCGAATAATACGCATGTATTTAGACAATAAACAAAGACTTATTGAAGAAGGAGCGAATGGCTATAAATATGCCAAGGAAAATTTTGACAGAGAAGTACTTGCCGGAAAATACATCAATTACATTTATGAAAGATGTTTATAAATATTATTGTATATTTGTATGGCTTTTCAGTAATAATCACATATAGTAATCATTTATGCATATTGAGATTAATGCAAAGGTTTTTAAATTTATACGAAATAATAAATTTTTAATTGGTTATACATGGTTAAAGTAGGGCTGCACAATACACTAAGGGTTGTTAAAGAAGTTGATTTTGGAATGTATTTAGATGGCGGGACAGATGAGATATTGTTGCCCAAACGATATGTGCCTGCCGGTTTGAAAATAGATGATGAAATAGAAGTTTTTGTTTATTACGACAACGAGCAAAGACTGATAGCAACCACAGATAAGCCTTACGGCACAGTAGGCGAAATAGTATATATGGAAGTATCTGATTTATCGCCCCATGGTGCGTTTCTAAAATGGGGCATTATGAAAGACCTTTTTGTGCCTATCTCCCAACAATCTACAAGAATGAAAGTAGGGGATTTTAGATTTGTGAAAATCTTTATAGATGAACAAACCGGCAGAGTTACTGCAACCGAAAAAATAGATAAATATATAAGTAATGCAGACTTAACAGTAAAGGAATTAGACGTTGTAAGCATACTTATTTATAAAAAAACGGATATTGGGTATAAATCGATTGTAAATAATCAACATTTAGGCTTATTACATTTCAGCGATGTTTTTCAAGACTTGGAAATTGGTAATAAATTAAAAGGATTTATTAAACATATAAGACCAGACAATAAGCTCGATTTGGCATTAGGCACTAGAGGCTATACCAAAGTTGTGGATAATGAAAGTAAAATTATTTCACTGCTTCAACATAATGCTGATTACTTACCTTTTAATGATAAGAGTACTCCCGAAGAAATATATTCTTATTTCGGCATGAGCAAGAAAACATTTAAAATGGTTTTAGGTGCGTTATACAAGAAAAAGAAAATTGAATTTACACAAACAGGCATTAAATTGATTTTATAAAAAGAAATTAGTTTTATATTTTTAGCTCTGTGTACAGTCAATTTAAATAAATCCTAATTTAGCAATGTCTAAAAAAAGCCAATAGATGAAATTATGTTTAGTAGTACTTTTTTTACTTGCCTTTATTAATGTAGAATCGCAAACAGCTAATGATTACTTTAAAGAAGCAGACGGTTTATACAAGCAAAAAGACTTTGCTAATGCATTACAAACAATAGATAAAGCCCTAAGAGCTGATTCTATGAATTTAGACTTTTACGATTTAAGGTCGGAATGTTTGCTTGAATTGAAAGACCCCCAAAATGCCTATAATACGTATAACAAAGCTATTTTATTATATCCCAAGAAATCTTATTTATATTCTAACAGAGGTAATATACTATTGCAAGTAGGCGAAATAGATGAAGCGATTAAAGACTATGACCAATCTCTGAAACTAGCAGAGAACGACTCTGCCAAGCGTTTTGCATTAACTAACAGAGGGGCTGCAAAATTTAATAAACGTGATTTTATAGGTGCTTACGATGATTTTATTCAGGCTTATAAATTAGATTCTACCGATTTAGCAGTGCTGTCTAATTTAGGGGCTATTTGCGACCAATGCGGTAAAGAAAATGAAACGATGAAGTATTTGCTTAAATCGATACTGATAGACCCTACTTATTATCCGGCTTATGGCAATATAGGATTTAAATATCAAGAACAGAAACAATATAAAAAAGCCATAGAATATTTTAATAAAGTAATAGAATTAAATCCTAAAGAACCATTAGGTTATAGCAATAAAAGCTATAATGAATTAATGCTTGGCGATACCAAAAAAGCCTTAATAGATGTAAATAAATCGTTGCAATTAAATAGTGCAAATGCGTATGCTTATAAGGTAAGGGCTTTAATATATATAGAACAAAAGTTTATGGATAAAGCCTGTGCTGACATAGAAACGGCATTGCAGAAAGGATATACAACCACTTTTGGCAATGATGTGCTTAACTTACAAAAGCAATATTGCTCAAAAAAATAATTTAAGAGCATGAGCAATGAGAAAAACACCAAAAGCTATATTCAATCTCGACTGAAAAGCTTTGTTTATGCATATCACGGGTGGAAAGAGTTATATAAAGAACCCAATTTTAAAATACATTTATTCGCAACAACTGCAGTTATAGTAGCCGGCATAATAAGACAATTAGATGCTATGCGATGGGTAGCAATTGTATTTGCTATAGGCTTAGTATTGGTAAGTGAAGCACTAAATACATGCATTGAAAAGCTATGCGATTACGCTTGCAAAAAACAACCCGCTCCCGAAATAAAAAACATAAAAGACATAGCTGCTATGGCTGTTCTTATTGCAGCCATCATAAGTATTGTAATAGCGGTGCTTGTTTTTAGGGTGTAAATAGTTGAAAGAGGGCTGTAGTTGATTTAGCATTGAAAACCACGAAAAAGCCCAAAATAGGCCGTCATTTCGTAATGCAATGCAGTCCCGATTTTTCCATCGGGACGCAATGAAATGTAGAAATCTGCCCAATGATAGAACTTGTTATTCAAGTCATTACTAACATTAAGCAGATTTCTCCATTTCGCCCCTGAAAAAGGGACTGCATTGCGAAATGACGGAATCTATTGGGCTTTGAAAACCACGAAAAAAAGCCCCACAAAGCCGTCATTTCGTAATGCAATGCAGTCCCGATTTTTCCTTCGGGACGCAATGAAATGTAGAAATCTGCCCAATGATAGAACTTGTTATTT
>CAIWXG010000359.1 GCA_903916555.1 uncultured Bacteroidota bacterium | reverse complement strand
TTGCTGTTTTAAAAAAAGAGTGCGTATATTTGCACTCCATTAAAAAAATGGATCGGTAGTTCAGTTGGTTAGAATGCCGCCCTGTCACGGCGGAGGTCGCGGGTTCGAGTCCCGTCCGGTCCGCAAAATCCTCACAAGAATGTGAGGATTTTTTATTTTATGCCTTTTCGCCTTTGTTGGTGTTTTCACCAACAAATATATTTTATTTACAATGCATATAAAATAACTTTTTAACTATATTACTCTCTATCTTGCTGAAAACACCAAGATAGGCTTAAAATGCCTAACAAATTAGAAGACGAATCTGATGAAGATATAGTTACTGTTATATTTTTCTTTGATAATAGAATTACTTACCATAGTTTGAATAGAGTTACACTTAGCCTATAAATGTATTTACGATTAAAAGGTGTTTCTTTTAGCGGCTTTTTATATAAAAATTGGTCAAAAATAACAAAAATGTCAGTATAGGATGATTTAATTCTATCTATTTATACTATTTTTGTAAAAATAAGGCATTTTATGAGTAATTTAAATCTTATTCCGACATAGAAAATTATAGAGCGGCTACGATGAAAAAATCATGATAGTTTACGTTTTTTTATATATTCATTTTCCCCAACTCCTCACACAGTTCCCTAAAATCAGGTCTCGATAACACATCCGGCTTTGTAGCAGCATCTCTTAGCAGTGCCAATTTTTCAATGCCTGTATGGTCGCAAAGCCTGAGCAAATCATCCAACAGATGCCCGAAAGCACTCACCTCCAACCGCTCTAATGCAGATGCAAACCGTTTATCTGCAATATTGTAAAAAGATGCAGCCCCAAAATCGCCAAATAAAGCATTGCCTTCTTGGTCTATTAGCGTATTATGTGCATACAAATCGCCATGCAAGATGCCGCGGCTGTGCAGTTGCTTTGCCACAGAAGCAATCGTTCCGGCTATCTTCAACACTTGCATTGGGGTCAGCGAAGACCCTTCTTTAAATACATCTCTTGTGCAACTTTGCAAGCTGGGTGGTAGTCCTAAGTTATAAAAAAAGTCAGGTATCAAATCCATCACCAAGCCGCTACTGCCTTCCGGGTGTTCACATATTTGCCCCAACAACTTCACCATACCCGGGTGCTCACCTGCTGCAATGAAGGTATTCATCTCATCTTCCGGTAGGCCATCACTGGTAACCAAGCCCTTGAATACTTTAATTGCCACTTCCTTTTTTTCTTCACCGGTATCCAGTGCCGCCTGGTAGATAAAACCGGATGCCCCTTCGCCAAGCAAGTGTTTGATTTGTAAATCCTGCCAGCTAAAATTGGGGATGCAGGCTTGAGGTCGGAACTCACAAAAAGGGTTGCCTGAAAAAGCCAGCCATGATAGACGCGGCATTGATAAAAGCCAAGTAGGCAACTCTGAAAGGCAATTAGCAGATATCCTCAAAAGCGAAAGATTACTGCACCTGTTCAATGTATTGGGCAGATTCGTCAGCCTATTTCCTGCCAGTGCCAGTTTCTGCATCCGTATGCAATTACCTATTTCTTTCGGTAGTTCTTCAATTCGGTTATTAGTGAGTATAAGCCAGCGAATGTTGGTGTTGAGGGCCATAGGGGGAATCCTCTCAATTCTGTTTGCTTTAAACCCTACCATATCCAAAAGCGGGCAATCAGCCAAAACCTCCGGAAAAACGCTAAACAAATTGTCAGAACAAAATAAGATCCTTAGTTTTTTTAGGCAGCCAAAATCCTTAGGCAGCTCACTAAGCTTATTTTTAGAAAGATCCAGCACCTCCAGCGTATCAGCTAAGTCAAATATCTCTCTTGGGAACTCCGTCAGTTCCTCTGCTATTTTCAGGGACGCTGCCCCTTTTAGTTCACCGTTTCGTAGTTGTTGGAGGCTCTGCATGATTCTATAATTGTCTGTGGGACAAAAGTAAGAGATTTTATGGGCTATAGCAGTATAGTTCTTCTTAGGCTTTATCTGCAAAAGATAGGAGTCGCTATCTCCCGAATACTTGAAATTGGGTAAAATATAATTAATATTACTTTTGTAATGTTGTTTATTGATGAATCCAGCGACAAAGGCATAATCTATAAGCATAGCTAAAACTATAATCACACACAAAACACCAACCCTCAAACCCCTACCCAACAACAAAATACACCCATAACCACACTTAAATAGGTGCAATTAAACTTCAAAAAGCTATTCTTAATTAAAATACCTTACACCTATTACTCAATTACATTCTAAACCCAAATAACTCACTATGATACAGAAACGAGCAATTAATGAGCAATTATTTTTTCACAAGTGCTTCATTATCAATAAATTACAAAAAACGAACTGCCCATTAAAACTTTTAGTTATAAACGAGTTGTTTGGCTATTAAATACACATTCTCGTTCTTCTTTTAGTAAATTAAGTCATTCAATACGCTATATAACCAATATACATGTAAATCATGTAACTATTACATGTAGTTGTGTAACACTTACGGGCTGCAACTATGCGACCTTTGTGCTGTGGAAATTATTTCACATCTAAAGCAAAAAACAATGTTGAACATAACAGAATTGAAAGGTAATTGGAATGAAACCAAAGGAAAACTAAAACAAAAATATGCAATGCTTACCGATAACGACCTGTTATTGATTGAAGGGAAACAGGATGAGCTTATGGGCAGGTTGCAAAGCAAAATGGGTAAAACAAAAGAAGAGCTACACAAAATTATTTCTGAATTATAGTTTCTTAGTATAAAAAAATAAACAATAATAAAATTTCAATTCATCTCAAATAAAAAAATTTAATAAAATGAAAAAAACAGTATTAATACTTACAATAGGTGGTCTTATTTCAGGAGTTATGCTAACCGGTTGCGATAGCCCGGCACAAAAAGTTGAAAATGCTCAGAATACTGTAACTGAAGCAAATAAAAGTTTAGATAAAGCAAATGCTGATTATCAAACAGACATTGATAATTATCGCAAACAAACCGCAGACAAAATTGCAGCAAATAATAAAAGTTATGCAGACTTTAAAGAAAGAATGGAAAAAGAAAAGAAAAATATAAAAGTCGATAATCAAAAAAAATTAGCCGCATTAGAACAAAAAAACTCTGACTTACAAAAGAAAATGGATGATTTTAAAGCTTCAACCAAAGAAAACTGGGAAGCTTTTCA